>CAZHIV010000105.1:0-25221 GCA_964532675.1 uncultured Planctomycetaceae bacterium | reverse complement strand
CCCGAACCGACGCCCGTACCGATGGCCGACCTGGTTGCCGCGCTCCAACAAGCGGCTGCGGTTGTCGATGCTCCCGCCGTAGCGACACCTCAGGAGGAGCCGGAGCAGCCCTGTTTGCCAAGCCACGCACGCGTCCTCTTGAAGATTCGGGTGCCGGTTCGGGTTACCCTGGCCGCGCAACGCAAGTCCATTCAGGAAATTATCGAACTCGGCCCGGGCTCCATCGTCAAGTTCGATAAGACGTGTGACGAGCCATTGGAGCTGACGGTTGGCGACTGGCCAATCGCGATGGGCGAAGTCGTCAAAGTAGGCGACAAGTTCGGTCTGCGGATTGGCGAGTTGATATCGGGCGGCTCCTTTCAAAACGCATAGCCGGGGAACCGTGGCCGTGCGAAGACCGTGCAATCCAGGCCGGTGATCAAAAACAAAAAACCTGCCCCGGATCAATTGTCCGGGGCAGGCTTGTTAATCGCACGTTAATGTCGAACTAGCGCTTAGCGAACGAAGCTCGTGCGAACCACGTTGCGTTGGTGGCCGATCGAGGCGTTCGGATCAGCCATCGGGCGCGGCGGGATCGGGCGGACAGAGGCACCAGCCTCGGCCGGAGCGGCCGGAGCGGGCTCGTCAGCGTCGTCGCCGTTGCTGTGGCCATTGTGGTAGTCACCGCCGTTGCAACCGCAGCTATCGCCGCAGCCGCAACCGGAATCACAACCGCAGCTGGCCTCGCAGCAACCGCATCCACGATTGCAGCGGAACATGCCCGTGAGGCTGTCCAAGAGGCCGCAGCTGTTGCCGCAACCGCAGCTGTTGCCACAGCCACAGCTGGATTCGCAACCGCAGGACGCTTCTTCACAGCAGCAGGACGCTTCGCAGCAGCCACAGCCACGACCGCGGAACATGCCCGTGAGGCTGTCCAACAGACCGCAGCCGTTGCCACAACCGCAGCTGTTTCCACAGCCACAGCTGGAGTCGCAACCGCAGGACGCTTCTTCACAGCAGCAGCTTTGTTCTGCACAGCAAGAGGCTTCGCAGCATCCGCAGCCGTTGCCGCAGAACGAACCGAACAGGCCGTCGAGCATCGAGCAGCCACCGCCGCAGCAGGCGTCACAGCAATTCGCTTCGCAACCGCAGCTGGCTTCTTCGCAGCAGCAGCTTTGCTCAGCACAGCACGACTTCTCGCAGCAGCTACAGCTTGGCTCACAGCCACAGCCGCAACCCGATCCGAGCATGCGATCCAGCAAGCCAAAGCCGAAGCTTGGGCTGGCCAGGGCAACGCTCAGCATCAGCGCTCCCAAAAAGTTCCACTTCATCGGACATCGTCTCCTATTTGTTGGAACCACCCGAGCAGAAGATTTGCCGACTTCCGGCGTCGCGCGATGCCGCCTCACGCCGATTTGGGTCGGTCGTGACGACGGACGCATAGGCCTACGCCGTTGTAGGTAGGCAAGTGCGGCGTAAGGGGCACTTTAAAGTGCCGGGAGTCGAAATCAGGCGGGCTGCTTTGAGGGTTCCCACGGTTGAGCGTCAACACCAGTCGAGTCAGTCCTTGGCTCGAATTTGTCCGGGCCGGTTATTGACGCACAGACTTATTGCCGCAAGGCACGCGGGTGCATCGCATGCGACACCCATCTCATCGGCCGCGCGCAGAAGTGCCCTTGAATGAACGCAAGTACTTTTTCGCCAGCGGGTTTACTGCGACTGTTGCGTGAAGTTTGCACGCCACGAAAGGTGGCGAAAGGCTAACGTTTGTAACGGCGGACATGCCCCACCGATGGCGGATCTCGCCGCAATCTGTTACGGTTAGGTAAAGCGTCCCGTGATCGACTCGCGGGCTGCCGGCTCGTTGCCCTCCCCGGCAATTGGCAAAAGTTCCGCACCGAGCGCGTTTCCCTGGTGATCTCGCCGGGCGTTTCTCGCACCTTGCCGAGCTCCCCGGTGTGCCGGTAGGGTAAAGTTTGACGATCACGTAATTCTTGCGTCCCCCGCATTGAACGGGGCGTATTCCCCCAAGTGACAGCAGAGTGCGATATGGCGGCAAAGGCTCGAAGATTCAACCTCCGCTGGGTCGGCCTGTTGGCGGCCTCGTGGCTCTGGACGCTGCCCGCCTCGGGCCAGGCGGACGAGGCCGACCCGCTCGATTGGCCCAATTGGCGCGGGCCGCAGCAGAACCGTGTTTCGACGGAAACCGGCCTGATCGACCGTTGGGACCCCGACGGCGGGCCAGACGACAACGTCCTCTGGAAGAGCAAGGCCCTGGCCGGCCGCTCCACGCCGATCGTCCTGCGCGGCAAGCTTTACACGATCGTTCGCGACGAGCCCAACTCGCCCACCGAGGGGGAGAAAGTTGTCTGCGCGGATGCCGCCACGGGGAACATCCTGTGGGAACACCGGTTCAACGTTTATTTGTCCGAATCGCCCGCCGACCGCGTCGGCTGGTCGAGCTGCGTGGGCGATCCGGAAACGGGCCGCATCTACGCGCAAGGAGTGTGCGGCTACTTTTGCTGCTTGGAGGGCGACTCCGGCGAAGTGGTTTGGGACCGCAGCCTGCACGAAGAGTTCGGCCTGATCTCAACCTACGGCGGCCGCACGAACGTGCCGGTCGTGTTCGAGGACAACCTGTTGATCAGCGCCGTGGTCGTCGGTTGGGGCGATGCGCCGAAGTGGGGCAACCTGGCCCGGCCGGCCCATCGCTTCCTGTGCTTCCACAAGGCGACCGGCGAGGTGCGCTGGATCAACGGCACGAGCATCAGCCCCTTCGAAACAACCTACAGCACGCCGACCGTGCTGCCGCTGGGCGGCCAGGCGGCGATGGTCTTCAGCTCCGGCGACGGCGGCGTGTGGGCGCTGCAACCGCGTACCGGGAAGCCGATTTGGAATTTCCCGTTTGCACGATGGGGCTTCAACGGCTCGCCCCTGGTGGCGTTCGATGGCCACGTGTTCGCCGGGCACAGCGTCGAGAACACCTTCGGCAACTCCATGGGCTCGGTGGTGGCGCTCGACGGCACGAAGTCGGGCGACCTGACGGGCAGCGAGCTGTGGCGGCAGTTCGAGGTGATGGCCGGCTTCAGCTCGCCGGTGATGCTCGATGGCCGACTGTACGTGATGGACGACGGGGCCAAGCTGTTTGTCTTCGACGCCGAAACGGGCGAACAGATCGCCCGCAAGGCGCTCGGGTCGGCCATGCGGAGCACGCCGCTCGTCGCCGATGGGAAGATCTACCTTTGCACGGCGGCGGGCCGCTGGTACGTGCTGAAGCCGACGGCCGATGGCGTCGAAGTCGTGCATCGCCTTCGCTTGAACCGAGAGGAGAACAACGCTTCGCCCATCGTATCGCATGGCCGGATTTATTTGCCCACCTCCGAGTATCTGTATTGTCTCGGCAAGGCGGATCACGAGCCGCAGGCCGAGCCGCTGCCGGAGTTGCCGCAAGAGGAAGGCAGCGACGATAAAAAGATCGCGACGGTCCAAGTCGTTCCTTGCGACGTGCTGCTGCGGCCGGGCGAGAAGGTGAAATTCCGTGTGCGCTTGTTCAACGCCATGGGTCAGGCGCTGCCCGAAGAATTGTCGCGACGCGCCAAGTTCGTCGTGGACGGCCCCGGAAACATCGGCGCCGACGGCACCTACACGGCGCCCGACGAGCACGAGCATCAATGCGCTCTCGTCACTTGTTTGGTCGCCGACCAGGTCGGCGGCCTGCAGAAAGGCGACGTGGCGGGCTCGGCCCGGGTGCGGATCGTGCCGCCCTTGCCGTGGACGTTCGACTTCGACCAGGCCCAGGACGTGCCCCTGACGTGGATCGGCGGCCGCGTGCGGTGGGAACTGCGCGAGGAAGACGGCGAGCGATTTATCGCCAAGCGCACCGTGCTGCCTACGCCCAAGAATCCAAAGAACAAACTCGGCACGCGCAGCTACCTGTGGATGGGGCCGATTGATCTGTCCGACTACAGCGTGCAAGCCGACGTGTTGCTGAGAAAAGTGAACGATCGCATGTCGGACGTGGGGCTGATCGCCAGCGGTTACCAGCTCACCATTCGCAGCGGCATCGGCACCTCGCGGCTCGATAGCTGGTCGTCGAACGATTACCGCACATTTGCCGAAAGCGAGTTCGAGCCGAAGCCCGACACGTGGTACACGATGAAACTCACGGTCGAGCCCGACGGGGACCATGCAACCGTGCGGGGCAAAATATGGCCCCGCGGCGACCACGAGCCGAACGATTGGACGATCGAGATGGTCGATCAAGCGCCCAACCTGCACGGCACGCCGGGCGTCTTCGGCAACTCCCCCGAAGCGGAGATCTATCTCGATAACTTGCAAGTCAAGAAGAACGAACCCTAAAACTTTTACCACAGAGGACACGGATCACCCAGGTGATCCGTGTCCTCTGTGGTTAAAAAAGAACTGCATCAAAGCGAGCTTTCGATATGAATCGTCTTGGAGCTGTATTGGGAATCGCAGCGGCCATCGCACTCGTCTGGTGTGTCGCGAATCCGGTAACCTCGGCGGATAGCGCCGGCGCGAGTGCGATTAAGGCCGACTGGAACCAGTGGGGCGGGTCGGCCATGCGGAACAACACGCCCACGGGTGAAAATATTCCGACCGACTGGAATGTCGGCGAGTTCGACTACCGCACCGGCGAATGGGATTCCAGCGAGGCGAAGAATATCAAGTGGGTGGCCAAGCTCGGCTCGCAAACGTACGGCAACCCCGTCGTCGCCGGCGGCAAAGTCTTCGTCGGCACGAACAACAGCGGCGGCTGGCTCGATCGATACCCGGCCGAGGTCGACCTGGGCTGCCTGATCGCGTTTGACGCCCAGGACGGCAAGTTCCTGTGGCAGCACAGCAGCGAGAAGCTGCCCACCGGCCGGGTGCACGACTGGCCCCTGCAGGGGATCTGCAGCGCCGCGCTGGTCGAGGGCGATCGGTTGTGGTTCGTCACCAGCCGCGGCGAGGTCCGCTGCCTGGACACCGAAGGTTTTCGCGACGAGAAAAACGACGGCCCTTACCGAGAAGAAGAGGTGGTCGCCGACACCGAGGCCGACGTCGTTTGGGTGTTCGACATGATGGCCCAGATGGGCGTCTCGCAGCACAACATGGCGAGCTGTTCGCTCACCGGCGCCGGCGACTTGTTGTTCGTTTGCACGTCGAACGGCGTCGACGTGGAGCACAACTACATTCCGAACCCCGAGGCGCCCAGCTTCTTCGCGATCCACAAGCACACCAAAGACGTGCTCTGGACGGACGACTCGCCGGGGCTCAATATCCTGCACGGGCAGTGGTCGTCGCCGGCTTACGGCGTGATGGGCGGTGTGCCGCAGGTGATCTTTGGCGGCGGCGACGGCTGGATCTACAGCTTCGCCCCCGAGGGCGACGGCAACGGAAACCCGAAGCTGCTGTGGAAGTTCGATGCCAACCCGAAAGCCTCGTTTTACAGCTTGAACCGCGCCACGCGCAACCACATCATCGGCACGCCCGTGATTCACGATGAGCGGGTATACGTCGCGGTCGGCGAGGATCCGGAACACGGCGAGGGCGTCGGCCATCTGTGGTGCATCGATCCCACGAAGCGGGGCGACGTCAGCCCCGAGCTGGCGTTCAACTCGGCCGATCCCGATAAGCCGATCGCCCACAAGCGGCTGCAGGCGGTCGTGCCGGAAGACGGCGACTTCGCCCGGCCGAATCCAAACTCGGCCGCCGTCTGGCACTACAGTGAGGTCGACCGCAACGGCGACGGCAAGATCGACTTCGAGGAAACGATGCATCGCACGATCGGCAGCGTTGCGATCAAAGACGGCGTCCTGTACATCGCCGATTTCAGCGGGTTGTTCCACTGCGTCGACGCCAAGACGGGCAAGCCGCATTGGACGTACGACATGCTCTCGGCCGCGTGGGGCTCGCCGCTGGTGGTGGACGGAAAGGTCTACATCGGCGACGAGGACGGCGACGTTGCCATCTTCCGCCACTCGGCCGACCCCCAGGTGGCCATGAAGGACGACGGCGGCGACATGGTGCCTTACTACGGCGAGGTCAGCATGGGCAACAGCGTGTACAGCACGCCGATCATCGCCGGCAACGTGCTCTACATCGCCAACCGCACGCACCTGTTCGCCATTGCGAGCGAAGCTGATTGATTGAACCACAAAGAGCACGAAGCACACCAAGAGAGTGGGAAACTGGCTCAATCAAAATGCACTTGGTCCTTTGTGTTCTTCGTGGTTAGAGCAGTTTCACTAAATGCATAGCCGTAGTTCCGTCGAATTCAACGCGAAAACTGTGGGACTGTCCGCCACATGTCAGAGCGACCCGCTCTAGAATTTGCTACGGAAGGTGTTTGACGATGCCGAAGCGCGTTCTCGATGTGGGGCAGTGCGGGCCGGATCATGCGACGATTGCGTCGTACTTGAAACGCCATTTCGATTGCGATATCGTCCAGACGCACGGCGCGGAGGACACGCTCGAGCAACTCCAGGGCGGCCCATTCGACCTCGTGCTGGTGAACCGCAAACTGGACGCCGACTATTCGGACGGCATCGAGATCATTCGCAAAATCAAGGCCGATGCGGGCGTTGCCCAGGTGCCGGTCATGCTCGTGACCAATTATCCGCAGCACCAGGAGGATGCGATGGCAGCGGGCGCAGTCCGCGGCTTCGGCAAGCTGGAGTTCGAGAAACCGGAGACGCGCGAGCGACTGGCGGCTGTGCTGAGCTAACGGGCATCGGCGCCGCTGCCTTCACCCAGTCGGCTCGGCCACCACTTCTTCCTTCACCGGCTGAACGAAGTGGGGCGACTTGCCCGAGGCGCTGAGCTCCTTGGCCTTTTTGTCGGCCTCTTTTTTCTCATTGAACTCGTAGAGGGCGACGCGCTTCAGCGACTGGTTGAACACGCCCCAGAAGGCCTACAGGCGGACGATCTTAGCGCTCTTGGCCCGGCTTTTCCGCTTGGCGGGCGCTTACTTGGCGGCGGATTTGGTCGCGGCCTTTTTGGGCGCGGATTTGGCCTTTTTTTCCGCGGCTTCCACTTCAGCCCGCTTTTCCTTGCGACGCACTACTTTGGCGGCCATGATCGAACCGTTGGTAGGAGGGGGTCGGACCGCAGGCGGCCGACAGATTCCGACGACGTATCTTAGCCGATTCGCCGGCCGCTGCCTACCGGGTGAACTGCAGCTACTCTTTGCAGACCGCCGCTGCAGCCAGCCTCTGTGAGGCCGGAGACATCGTCCGATCAGGCTGGCCTCACCACCCTACGCGGCCTACAACTCGACGCCAATCCGCTCGGCCCGAGCCCGCATCGCCGGCTGGAAAAAGAGGATCGGCCGCCGCGTGCGCCCACGGCGAGGGACCGCGCCCCGCTCTCGGGCCCAGAAGAAAGTTTCGTCGACGATCCGTTGCGGCAGTTCACCCGCCTGGACGCGCAATGCTACGTCCTCGACGAAATCCACTTCCGAATTGAGCCGGGCCTGCAGGCCCACGACCAGCCGATCGCGAAGGCTCACCTTCTGCTGCGGCCTGACGGGAGCGACGGCCACGCGCTGTACCTCGGTGGCCGCCGATGCCTCGCCGCCCCGCCGATCGGGAACAAGCAGCGCGATGCCGAGCAGGCAGACCGCCACCGCCAGAGATATCGCCGTAGGAGTGGCCACCGGACGCGGGCGGCCAAGCCAAATCGCAAACCAACGCAAAACGCTCATATCAGCACCCGAGTCTGCTGGAAAAAGTGGGACAGAAAAGCAATGGCCGCAAGCGCGGCGTCAGCCGGAATAGTCGTCGTTCCGGTGACAACGGCCCTACGATGAGGCTGCGACTTATAGCGGGCCGCCCCCACCGCGACAAGATCGAACGGGCGACGGTTCCAGGCAGCAATAACGAGGCGGCATACGCTTTGCATGCTGTGCGACAGAAGCTTCTTCGGCACAAGGTTTGCAACTCTCTTTTTGTGGCTTCGGGCCGGAAAAAGGAGTGTCACAAGCCTTTTACGAACTAGAATTATGATGTATCTTTCGCTCCCCGGCGGCGGCCGTAGTTTCCTCTACAGCCCCGTCGCCCGGAGGTCGATACAATACGCGAAGTACCTCGCGCTCCTCGCACCGGAGCGCGTTCACGAATCAAACTATCCGGTTGAATTTCCGTCGGGAGGACCATAATTACGATTGGCCTGGGTCGATCACATGGCTGTGCGCAGCACAGTCCGGCCTCGCCTGTCTTCGAGCGACTCCTCATCGTCGCAATCAACCGGATGTTTGAATTTAGAAAGGCCGCGGCCAGCGCATCAGCGTTTGGCCGCGGCCTTTTTTCGCGCGAGTGCCGGCGTGCCCGCCGACCAAGAAACCGCGCCGCCGATCGCTTGTGCTCTAGCTTGGCCGATACGCGATCACCGTAAGATCATCCGGCTTCGAAGGCCCAGCCCCGTTCTTACCCTCCATGCGCGCCTGCACTTCGGCGATCATCGCGGCGACGCCTCGATCCAGCGGGCCGCTGCGAATGAACTCCACGATCTCCGTGGGCAGCAAGTTGTCCAACAGGCCGTCGCTCGCCAGCAGCAGCGTGTCGCGGGCCGCCATCTCCAGCGGCGCCCCGATCTCGATCCGCATCTCGTCCGAGCCGATCACGTTCGAGATCACGTGCCGCGACTCGTGATGGATGGCGTCCTCCTCCTCCATCAACCCTGCCTCCACTGCATAGCCGACCGGCGAATGCGAGATCGTTTGCAGCTTCAGCTTGCCCCGCTGGCCCGTCACGAGAATGACCGAATCGCCGACGTGGTAGGGTCGGATCGTACCGGCCTGAATGTCGACCAGGGCCAGCGTCGTGGCGGCACCGGTCGCCAGTTCGCGCACGGCCCGGTTGGCCGTTTCAATGCCGTCGAGAATCGCCCCGCGGAGTTGCTCGGGCGGAGCCTGGCCCTGGGCCGATGCCACTTCGGCCAGCACCGAGCGGCCAATGGTCTCGATGGCCAGCCGCGACGCCCGCTCTCCGCCGGCGTGCCCGCCCAGCCCGTCGGCCACGGCGAGGATGCCGCTATTGGGGCCGGTCGGCCAGAGTGCGGCCACGTCCTCGTTGGCGGTTTCTTTCTGGGGCGAGCGGGTGGTGAACACGGCCGCCGTTCCGCCCAGGAAGTCGAATGCGGCCACCTCGGCCATCTGGGCTTCCGCCAGAACGGCTCCCAGCGTGCGGCCGGGCCGACGAGACCGGACGCCGACCGAGCTCAGGCTCGACAGCGGGGCCGACAGCGGCATCGTTCCAGCGAGGCTCATTTGCAGCAAGCGCCGGGGTGAGAATGTGCCCACCGAGCCGTGGGAGCTGGCCGGAGGTGGGGTTGGGATGGCGGTTCTTCGTGGCAGATCGCGATGTCGAACTCGGCAAGCGTGCGGCGAAAGGCCGCAAAACCTACAAAACCTACTACATCATAGGAGAAAATAGGGGCGTTACAAACATTAACGCCTTCCGGACGCTGCTACCGTTGCTAGCTGGTTTTCTTTAAGTCGTTGCCAGCACAGCAGATATCGATGGTCCGCCGCCAGAAATAGCGACGCGGCCCCGGGCCGCGACGGCCTGTAAACACAGCGTTTAGCCGTGCCGCTGTTCTTCGGCGAGCAGTTGGGCCGCTTCGGCATCGGAGAGTTTTTCGACTTCCGACAAAAGGGCGGCAAGCTCGGCCTCGTCGGCAGCCGGTGCCGCCGACTGATCGCCCGAGTGGCCGCTCGTCGAAGCCGGCTGCTGCTCCGAGATGCCGGTCGTCTGCTCGGCCAGGTAGCGTGCCAGCGCGGCGGGCGTCGGGTAGTTCCAGGCCACGATCGGCGGCAACGGCACTTCGAACTGCTCCTCCAACTCGTGGCTCAGCTCGACCGCGGCGAGCGAATCCACGCCGAACTCCGCGAACGGCCGGTCGCGCGCCACGTCCGCCGGATCGAGTGCCAGACGGGCCACGATCCACTCCAAGAGCCACGCTTCAATCCGTTCGGCGGCCCGATCCAACTCGATGCCGGGCGAAGCGGCCCGGCGAGCGCCGGATTCGCCGTGCCGGGTCCACGACACGCCCTCCGCGTGAAGCTGCACGTCGACCGCGCGGCGCGGCCTCGACTTGGCGCCTGCCCCGCTGGCGGCCGCGTTCGTCCACGAGTGGACGACTTTCAGCTCGCCGGCCAGGTACTTTTCGCGGCACAGGTTGCGCTGCACCTTGCCGCTGGAGGTGATCGGCAGCGACGTTTGCCGGATCAATACGATGGCCGACGGATCGAGCTCGTGCTGTTCGACGATCGTGCGGCGAATGGCTTGCACCACCTGGTGATAGTCGCCTCCCCGATATTGACGATCGATCTGGTGCACCACAACGAGCCGCTCGCCCATGTCGTCTTCCAGCGAAAAGGCTGCCCCGGGAAGGACGGCCGGGTGAGCCTGCTCGGCCGACTGCTCGATGTCCTGCGGATAGTGATTCCGGCCGCGGATCACGATCACGTCCTTGACGCGGCCGGTGACGAATAGCTCTCCGCCGCGGAAGAACCCTAGATCGCCGGTTCGCAGGAAATGCCCGTCGCGGCCCGCGACGCGGGCGCCGAACACCAGTTCGTTCTCCGCGCCGCGGTTCCAGTAGCCTCCCGCGATCGAAGGGCCCTGGATGAGGATCTCGCCGACTTCGCCCTCCGCGCATTCCCGCCCGGTCTGGGGCTCGACAATGGCAATGCTGTGATCGGGCACCGGCGCTCCGCAGCCGACCAGCCGCTGCACCATGGCATCCGGCTCCTCGCCGGCCGGGACGACGCGATGCTCGGCCAGCGCCGCCCGGTTGACGTCGAGGATGGTCGGCTCGTTTCGATAATCGGGGCCGGCCGCCAACAGCGTCGTCTCCGCCAGCCCGTAGCACGGAAAAAACGCGTCGAAGCGAAAGCCGGCGTCGCGAAACGCCTCGGCAAAATGCTCGAGCGTCTCGGCGCGAATCGGCTCCGCACCGCAGAACGCCAGCCGCCAGCGGCTCAAGTCCAGCGCCGCGCGGTCCTCGGGCGTCGTGCGGCGGACGCAGTACTCGTAGGCGAAATTCGGCGCCCCGCTGATGATCGCCCGGTAATCGTGAATCGCCTGCAGCCACCGCATCGGCCGCTGCAAAAAAGCCGTCGGCGACATGAGCACGCTGCGGCCGCCCATGTAAAGCGGCGTCAGGATGCCGCCGATCAGACCCATATCGTGATAGGCGGGCAGCCAGAACACCCCCGTCGAGGAGACGCGATCCTCGTCGGAGTCGCCGATGCCGAACGACCGGCGAATGCATTCCAGGTTGTTGAGCAAATTGGAATGTGAAACCATCACGCCCTTGGGGTCGCTCGTCGAGCCGGACGTATATTGCAGAAAGGCCAGGTCGCTCTCGGCCACCTGCGGCGTCTCCCACATCTGGGCCAGCTCGTCGGCCAATTCGTCCGTCGCGATCCACTCGCTGGTCGCGGCGTCGGCCGAAAGGAGGTCCGGATCGAGCGTCGTGAGCGTTTGCGCGGTGGAAAGGGCCACGTGGGCGTCGCAATCGAGCGCGATGCGTTGCAGCCGCGGCATGGGCCGCTTCGGCTTCGGGTACGTGGCCGGCACGGCAACCACGCCGGCGTACAGGCAGCCGAAGAAGGCGGAAATAAACTCCAGCCCGGCCGGGTAAACCAACAGCGCCCGGTCGCCGGGACGCAGCTCCAACTGTAGCCGCGCTGCAATCACGCGGGCCCGCCGGTCCAGCTCGTCGAACGTAATCTCGGTGACGCCGTCGCGGTCGTCGATAAAGACGTAAGCCGTCTGATCGGGCTGGTCGGCCGCTTGGGCCGCGAGTAAATCGAGCATCGTCCGGACAGCAGAATCACATTCCATCGCGGATCAACACCCCCAGATAGAACGGCCACGGACGTGGACGGTCGGCGAATTGTCTCATATCCTGGCCCAAACCGGTAAAAGTCGTATTCTAGGAGTTCCGGATCGTATCGGAAAGGGTGCGACGATGAGGCTATCTGGGGAGCGGCCCCTTTAGAAAAAACGTCGCACCGCCCCTTTCCGTCAAGTTGAGGCGAACCGCAACTTTTTTGCCCGCAGTCCTTCGAAGGGAGCCGCCGAACACGATGGAGATAGCCTGGTCGCCACCAACCGAGACCATCGTGCTGGCAGAGGACACACTGGACGTCTGGGCCGTCCGGCTCGACGACGGGGGTGCCCAATCGGCGGATTGGGAGGCCAATCTCTCTGCGGCTGAGCGTCGGCGGGCCGAGCAGTTCCGGCTCGACGAGCCCCGTCGGCGGTTCGTTGTTGCCCGCGCCGCCTTGCGAACGCTGCTGGGCGATTACCTCGGCTTGGCGCCGAAATGCGTCGCGCTCGAGACCGAACCCGGCGGCAAGCCGCGTCTGGCCGACACGCACCGCGGATCCGGCCTGCATTTCAGCGTCGCGCATTCGGCGAACCTGGCCCTCATCGCGGTGACGGCGGGCTGCGCGGTGGGCATTGACCTGGAGCGAATCCGAAACGTGAATCATGCCGAGCACATCGCGCGGCGATTTTTTCACCCCGCGGAGACCGAAGCCATTGTGACGGCGGATCGGTCGGCGCGCGACGCCGTGTTTTTGCGTTGCTGGACCGGCAAAGAAGCGGTGCTCAAGGCGATTGGCAGCGGGATTACGGGTGCGTTGGCCTCGTTTCATGTGCCGGCCGACGGATTCGACGCGGCATCGATCGCGTTGCCAGCGCAGGTCTCTGATATTCACCGGCGCTGCTGGTTGCGGTCGCTTGCGCCGTGCCCCGGATACGTTGGGGCGGTGGCCTGCCTGGGCGACGAGCGACGTGTGCGCTCTTTCTTGTTGCGTGGGTAGGGGCGCATGCGACGACAGCTCATCGTTCGTCTGGTTGCGTGACACGCGCACCGCCGTTACGTTGCCGGCATGGATAGTCTGCAAGAACCCCCTGCGCGGCTGCGCGCTGCCGGGATCCGCCGGGCAATGTGGTTTGCCAACGCGAACGCCGCCCTCTGGGCGGTCGGCAACGGGCTGGTATCGACGCTGCTGGTGATCTACCTGGCCGCCGACCTGGGAGCCGAGGGGCTTGCGATTAGCTTCATCCTGGCGGCGCCGCGTTTCGCCGGCGTGTTGCGGTTGGGCGTGCCGGCGCTCATCGCACGAGTTCGCGATCGCAAAGGAATCTGCCTCGGCGCGTACGTGCTGAGCGCGGTCGTGCTGTGCACCGTGCCGGCCGTCGCCATGTTCGACGGAGACACGGCGGATCGCTTCGGTGTGGCCATGTTGGTCGCCGCGTGGTGCGCCTATCACTTGGCAGAGTATGTGGGGACGGTAGCGCTCTGGTCGTGGCTCGGCGATTTGACGCCACGGCCCGTGCGCGGCCGGCTGCTCGGCCAGCGCGAGCGCTGGCTGGTCGCCGGGCGCCTGGGCGGACTCGCGGCGAGCGCGTCGCTGGCGTTGGTTTGGCCGTGGCTGCTGCCAGAAGTGCCGCGGTGGCAGCCGTTGGCGCTGTCGGCGGGAGTGGGGGCCCTGATGATGCTGTCGGCCGTCGTGCCGCTCGTGAGAATGCCAGCCGTGCAGAATGCTCCCAGCGCCGTGCCCCGCGCGCCCTGGCGGACCCTGGCGCAGGCGCTGTTGGACCCGGCCTACCGGCGGCTGCTTGTTTTCACTTGCTGGTTTTCCGTAGTCAACGGCATCACCGCGGCGGCTCAAGAGGTCTATCCGATCCGCGTGCTTGGGTTTGGCTACCCGGTGCGCCTGGCCTTTCAAGGATTGCTGCGGAGCGGCCAGGTGGCGATCGCTCCGTGGATGGGCCGGCTCGTGGACCGCTGGGGAAACCGGCCGGTGATGGTCGTCGCCCAACTGATCGCCGCGACCGGCCCGCTCTTCTTCCTGGCCGCCTCGCCCGAGCTGCCGTGGATCGTCGCCGGGGCGTTCGTGGTGTGGATCGCCTACGCGGGCCTCAACGTCGGCACTGGTAAGGCTTCGTGTGGGACGAATTGCGACCAGTTGAGCGCCGATTTCGCGCCCGTATGATGCGGGCATGGATCAATTCGCAGAGCTACGCAAACAGGCCATCGAGAAGCGTAACAAGGCCATCTACGCGGCCCGGCAGGAATACCGCCTAGCGGTCCAGCAGATCGACGAACTAGCGCATACGCTCGGCGTGCGCTATCAGGGCCGCATCCGGACGAAGACGAAGCCCGTGCTGAAGCTGATTCGGGAGCTGCTGCCCCAAGATCGGCTATTCACGATCTCCGACATTCTGGACGAGCTGCGCGCCCACGATCCGCGGCGGCACTTCAACCCGCATTCGGTGCGAACATTCTTTCCCCGGCTGGTCGAGTTGGGCGAGGTCCGGAGGGTCGCCCGCAATGGGTGCGGCCACGTCCTATGGGCCGTGCCCGGCCTGCACGTTGAGGACACCGAATTCGGCGCGATGTCGCTGCCGGAAGCGGCAGAGAAGGTGCTGCGGGAAACCGGACCGCTGAAGCTGCTGGAGTTGGTTATTGAACTGCGCCGCAGGGGCTTCCGGCCCCACCGGGAGCCATCGAAGCTGATGCACTCCCTCAAGGTGGCGGCCCGCACTTATCCGGGGCGGTTCAGCGTGGGGGATGATGGGCGGTGGGCAGTGGATCAGATGTCCACTCCACATTTTGTGGATTGAAATTACGTCCGCCGCCGATCTATACTATACGAGTGCTCATAACCCACGCGGGGGGTAGCGCGCGATTTTTCTCGGCGTATAGTTCAATATCTGGACTGGGCAATCCTGGTCGGCAGTAAGCCTCGGTGAAATACCGGGGCTTATTGTTTTTACGGGCATACTTTCAGCCCAAAGCCCCAATAGACTCCGCTTGGCCTTTTGTAGAACTTCGGTTCGATTGTTTGAAAGGCTTTATTCGTCTGGCGTGGACGAAGAATTCTAAGACCAATTGGCCGCGCCAATAGGTCGGCAAGCTGGAGTCCGCACGAGTTAACCGCCTTAGGCGCGATAATCAGCTCGAACGGGAATTTCTCACTCCGGAAGTTGTTCCCGCTGCATATCCGGCGAAATTCCAATTCCAGCAATCGGTCCTCATTCTTGCCGCGCTGTTCTGCCACAACGAACGTGGTGTCCTTTTCGGCCCCTCTATTTTCTAAGAACTTATACAGCCGTTCGAGTCCGTATTTCATGCCAAGGTGATACGGATCGAAGGGGCGCACGTATCGGCTTGCAAGCTGATCTTTCCAAACAACAGTGGCAATCAAGGTGAAGGGAGATCTTGTTATTAGGTTCGTGATGTCACCCATAAATTCGGCACGGAGTGTGGCGTTTACAAGAAACGTGAATGGGTCTCCAGCTTTACGGATTTCGCGTTCATGCAGCAATACGATATCGTGCCCGAACCACTTGAATTTTAGATTCTGCACGGCGGGGGTTACTACATTTGCGTATGCAGACTTTTCGAAGATGCAGAATGCAAGCGCAAACACCGGATAGCTGGGGTCGATGTTGACCAGTCCATGATCGCCGCTTTCATCGACGTACACGATGTAATCGCTGAACTGTGCCATCACCGCCCTTTCGCGAACCACAAATATTGCAGCGCGTCCTCAGTGTATGAATGCAACTAACGACGACACAATAGAAAGCTGGCGGGGTTCGCTGTCCGTTTGGGAGAGCGGCCCGCGTCTTGGTGGCGCAGCAGCACTGGTATCGGTGGTCCCTTGATATACGCTCGTGCGCTGCGGATATTTTCACTCATACGCATTTTACCCATTGACCACGCGGAAATCAGCGACAAGAATGCAGTTGCCACACGCGAGATAATTTAATTTGCGTCCGAACAGGGTCGCCTTTCCCGCGTGTGGCAACAAACGGAGAGGCGGCCTTTTTTGTTGCGCCGCACTTCGGCAGGCCACTTCCAGCTAGCCGATAACGGTCCCTGGAAAGTGGCATCACAAGGGTTGAGCGACACAATGGCGGTTGCGATCCAGCCGACATAGAATCCAGGGTTGCCCTTTAAGGAAGGGCCACGTCGGCTACCTGAATACCAGGCGCCGGTCGGAACAAGTGAGGAAGCTAGAACCCTTGCCAAAGGGCTAACAATTTTCAATCCCGCATTGGGTCGCCTCAAAGGCGTTCGAGTTTCTGCACTGTGACGACGTGCAGAGAGTTGAGCGCCTTTTTTCGTTTTTGAACCGGAGGGAAGACCAGCCATGAGAAGAAATTAGGGGCCGACTGAGCGGCCCAAACGCAAAGCGGCCCGGTGAACCTACCCCGTCAAGAGAGGATTCACCGGGCCGACCTCAGCGCTGGCGGGTTGGCCGAATTGGTAAGGCAGCGGACTTATAATCCGCCGCGGCTTTGGCCGTATGTGGGTTCGATCCCCACACCCGCCGTTTTCATTGTACTCGCCGCTTGGCGGAGGCCAAGAGGACGCTGCGCGCCCACGTTCGGGCGTCGGTATCGTCTAGCAGCCGCTTCTCGGCCAGCGTGAGCTTCACAGCGAACACCTGATCCCGGCGCTCGGCTGGGGGCTTGGCCGGCCGCCCGGCCCCAGGGCGCCTGCCCCCGTGCGTTTGAGGTTGTTTTGCCATGCCCTGATTATTTGATAAAAGTTTCCGGAAATCAAGCCCCCATCTATTGACCCCGCCTCTTGATTTTGGTAAACTATAATCAAGTGAGACAGAAAAACCCCGTCGCAACCCGGCAAGGTCGCGGCGGGGCAGAACAATCCGGCTGGTCGCCAGACTGATCCTGGTAAATCCATTCTAGCGACCAGCCCCAGAATTGGGAGCGGGTCGATGATAGTTGTTTCCTGCCAGCACGAATCCCGGCACAAGCACGGCAAGGATCGGCAGGGCCGCCAACGGTTTAAGTGCGCCGCCTGCGGCCTGACCTTCGTGGACGATACCGCCAAGCCTCTTGGCGATATGCGGATCACGATGAAGCAAGCCACGATGGCGATTTCCCTGATGCTGGAAGGGATGAGCATTCGCGCCATTCAGCGCTTGACCGGACTCTGCCGTCAAACGCTGGCCGATCTAATCGTGCTGGTCGGCGGCAACTGCCAAGCGCTGCTGGACGCCAAGGTGCGCAACGTGGCAGCGAATGACGTTCAGCTTGATGAGCTATGGAGTTTTGTCGGCATGAAGGAAAAGACTCGCGTTGAGCGCGGCTACTCGCCAGAGTACGGGGATAGCTGGACGTTCCTGGCAATCGAGCGCGAAACGAAAATGATTCTCGCCCATCAAGTCGGACAACGCGACGGCGAAACCTGCTGGCAATTCCTGCTGCGGTTAAAGAGCGCTGTCGGCAAGGGCCGGTTTCAAGTGACTACCGATGGGCTGAGCCACTATCGGAACAATGTTCCGTTCGCGTTCGGAATGCAAGTCGATTTCGCGCAACTGATAAAGACCTACAGTTCAACGCAAGAGACAACCCGCTACTCGCCCGCCAAGATAGCCAGCATCGACAAGCTGCCGTTGTTCGGTGAGCCGGACGAAGATCGGATATGCACGTCGCATATCGAGCGGCTGAATCTCACCGTGCGGATGCAGCTACGTCGCTTCACGCGATTGACCAATGCCCACTCAAAGAGCCTCAAGCACCACGTCGCCATGCAGGCCATCTTCGTCGCGTGGTACAACTTCTGCCGGAAGCATGAAACGCTCAAGGGCCAGACGCCAGCGATGGCGAGCGGGTTGGCGGATAAGCCCTTGACGCTGCGAGAACTGCTAGGGCAAGCTGCAACTTGCTAAAGCGACGGCAGTTATGGTAAAATTTGGCGTATCTTTCCGGCGCGTTCCTAGGGGTACGGATCATGGACTGCGAATTGACCACACTCTTTCATTTCAACGATGGCCAACGCAGTTTTGAAGACTTAGGCCAGCCGAACGGAGCGACCCACTGGCGAGAGTCCGACGTCCGCGAAGCGCTCGGCTACGACTCTAAAGTCGGCTTCCGTAAGGCGATCATGCGCGCCAAGCAAGCCTGCCTGACACTTGGCATGCAATGCGAGGAGCATTTTCACCTTCAGCCGAGCGGGGAGCATTTGCTGACCCGTTTTGGATGTTATCTGGTCGCCATGAACGGCGACACTCGCAAGCCGCAGGTCGCCGCAGCCCAGGCATACTTTGCGGCTATTGCAGAAACATTCCAGACGCACCTTGAGGCCGCCGATGGCATCGACCGAATGCTCATCCGCGACGAAGTCAAGGATGGCCATCGTTCGCTTTGCAGCACTGCTAAATCACACGGGGTGTTGAACTATGCCATATTTCAAGACCAAGGGTTTATCGGAATGTACAACATGAGCCTTCAGCTGCTCGAACGAATTAAGGGCGTCCCAAGCGGCGAGCGGCTAGTGGACCGCATGGGTAAGCCCGAGCTTGCCGCCCATCTATTCCGGCTCACTCAGACCGACGAGAAAATCAAACGCGACAACATTCGCGGGCAGCGACACCTAGAGCAAACCGCACATGAAGTCGGCCGTAAGGTCCGCAAGACGATGATGGACCTAAGTGGAAAAGCGCCTGAAGATTTGCCAATTGCCGAGCACTTAGCCGGTGTCAAAAAGAAGTTGAAGGGGACCAACAAAAAACTAAAGGCGATCGACAAGCCCAAAAAGCCATAAGAGGTCGCGCGCTGTCTGCCGCCCGCCCTTCGGGGCGGGCTTTTTCATGCGCGGCGCGGTAGGATGGCCCTTATGCCCACCACCCGCCACTCCCGCCTGCTCGGCCTCCTGATGCCCATATGTATCGCGGGCAGTGGATACACGACAAGCGCGCCCGACCACAGCCATTTGAGTATCTCTGACGCCCTGCTCATTCTCTTGGGGATCGCCGCGATAATCGGTGTGCTGCTCTACGCGCTGTCGGCGGGTAAGCGACGCCGTAAATAATTTCGATCCCACACGTTAGCTTACCAGTGCCTCAACGTCGGCTTGGACAACATCAAGCTCAAGCTGGCGGCGGAGAACAACAATGCGCCATATATCGCCGTGCACCATGCGTTGAGCGATTTGGCCAACGGCTTGGCGATTGTCGGCGGCGGAATGCTGCTCGAGCGGCTTTCGGCCGACGGCAGCCAGGCCATGCGACTCTATGCCCAGCTGTTCCTGTTGGGATGGATCGGCCGCACGCTGGCCGCCGGGTTGGCGGCGCGCATCATCGAGCCCGGCGCCCGGCGGCTGCGCGACCTCGTTTGAACGCCGACCAATGACCACGAAAAACACGAAAACGCACGAAAAGCCAAGCAATTGCCTCGGAATAACCAAATGGTTTGGCATTTTGGCTTTCGTGTCTTTTCGTGTTTTTCGTGGTCAATCACTTGTGTCACAGCGGTTCGCTGCGTGGCTCGTCGACGCGGATGCCAAGGTTGCCGTAGCGGTGGTAGACATGCGAGATGCTTTGCTCGCGGAAGTACCACAGCAGCTCGACGCGGCCATGCATTGATACGTTCACGTCGGCGATCCATTGCAGCGCCTCGGCCGCGGCCTCGCGCACGCCCTGCGGCACACGGACGGGCGCGGCATAACGAACGCGAGCCACCTGGCCGGAGCGGACGGCTTCCGCCAGAGCGGCGTCGTCTTCTTCGATGAACTCGATCGCGCCGCCCCACGAGTCGGTGAGGCGGTCGAGCAGCGCCGCGGCGTCGGCCGCCGGACCGGGCAAGTCCTCTGGCGCGCTGACAATCGCGCGGCAGCCGGCGGCGCGGGCCGCGGCGGCGCGGCAGAAAACCTCGCTCAACGTGTCGGCGGCGTGGACGCGAATCCGCAGCGGCTCGACCGGCAGATAGCGGCGGAAATTGTCCTCGCCCAATAGCAGGAAATGGTCGTGGCCGCGATGGAACTCCTGCTCGGCCCATTGCCGATAGCTGTCGATCGCCGCCAGCACGCGGCACGTTTCCGCGTCGGCGTTCGCCTGGGCGCCGGCCGCGCCGTCCTGAAGCGCCTGCTGCAAATTGGCTAAATCGTCCTGCCACCGTGTGTTTTGCTGGTGTACGTGCGACGCGGTGGCCTGGCGCGTCTCCCCCTTTCCCTGTCTCCCCGTCTCCGTGTCGTCCGCGAAACGCATCAGGGGGGCGACGTAGTTCGGACCGCCCGTCTTGATGCCCGGTCCGACGTTGCTCTTGCCCATGCCGCCGAACGGCTGCCGCAGGACGATCGCGCCCGTGGTGGGGCGGTTGATATAAAGGTTGCCGGCGCGAATGCGCTCGCGCCATAGCTCGTGCTCGCGGTCGTCGAGGCTTTCCAGGCCGGAGGTGAGGCCGTAGCCGGTCGCGTTCACGAGGTCGATGGCCTCGTCGAGGTCGCGCGCCTGCATCACGCCGAGGACCGGGCCGAAGAGCTCGGTCAGGTGCGTAAAGCTGCCGGGCCGGACCCCCCATTTCACGCCGGGCGCGGCCAGATGCGGATTGTCGTCGACGTGCAGCCGCGGCATGACGGCCCATTCTTCGCCCGGCTCGAGTTCCTTGAGGCCCGTTTCCAATTCGCCGCGAGGCGGCCGGATGAGCGGGCCGACTTTGGTCGACAGCTCCCACGCCGAGCCGACGCGGAGGCTATCCACCGCGTCGCACAGCGTCGCGCGGAACCGCGCGTCGTGATACACTTCGCTTTCCAGAATTAGCAGCGACGTGGCGGAGCACTTCTGGCCGCTGTGGCTGAACGCGCTGTGCAGCACGTTCTTGATCGCCTGGTCGCGATCGGAAAGCGCGGTGACGATGGTGGCGTTCTTGCCGCCCGTTTCGGCCAGCAGGTTCATCGTCGGCTTGTTGCGGAGCATCTCGGCCGCCGTGGCCGTGCCGCCGGTGAGGACGACCGCATCGACGCCGTCGTGGGACACGAGCCGCTGGCCGACGGTGCCGCCGCTGCAAGGGGCGAATTGCAGGGCGGTGCGCGGCACTCCGGCCCGCCAGAAGCATTGGCACATCAGGTACGCGATGAGCACGGTGTCGGAGGCCGGCTTGAGAACGACCGTGTTGCCGGCCGCCAGCGCGGCCGCCACGCCGCCGCAGGGGATGGCCAGCGGAAAGTTCCACGGCGAGACGACGACCACCACACCGCGGCCGTCGGCGGCGATGCCGGGCAACTCGTAAAAGTATCTCGCGCTGTCGGCGTAGAACCGGCAGTAGTCGACGGCCTCGGAGACTTCCGGATCGCTCTCGGCGAGCGTCTTGCCGCCGTCGAGGATCATCGCGCCCATCAGATCGCCGCGAGCGGCCGCGAATTCGTCGGCGGCCCGGTGGAGCAGCTCGGCGCGTTCGGCGACCGGCCGGCGTCGCCAACCCGATTCGTCCGCGCGCGCTACCGCCACGGCCCGGTCGATGTCGTCGTCGGTCGCCTGCCGAAAACGGGCGGCGATCACACCAGGGCGCGAGGGGTCGGGCGACTCGCGAACGGACCGGCCGTCCGCGATCTGGTCGCCGCCGATTACCAGCGGCACGTCGATCGCCGCCGCGTCGCAGCGGTCCTGCCAGGCGGCGACGATCGACTCGGCCCACTCGCTGTTGTGCGGCAGTGACCAATCGGTGTCGGGTTCGTTGGGAAGCGTCAGGCAGCCCCCGGCTCCGCCGGGGGGTGTTTTTGAAGCGTCGTCAATCGCTTCACCGGGCGGAATACCCCCGGCGGAGCCGGGGGCTGATGGCGTGCGCCGGTTCTGTGTCCGGCGCGGTGCAGTGCTCACACTTTCGATCGCGTTGAACGCGGCGAGGAACTGCTGCGCGAGGGCGTGCCATTCGGGGCTATCGACCTCGATGTTGAACGCGTGGCGGAGGAAGTTGTCGGGGCCGGTATTTTCGTCGAGCCGGCGGACGAGGTAGCCGATGGCATTGGTGAAATCCTCTTGCCGGCAGGCCGGGGCGTAGAGCAGCATGCCTCCAAATCCGCCCCCCTCCCCCGCCCTCCCCACCGAGGGGAGGGAGTTCTGAAGGAGCTCGAAGAGGGCCCGCCGCTGGTGATTGGCCATGCCTTCGAGCATTTCGAACTGCACGCGATCCAGCGCGCCGGCGCGGGTGGCCAGCACCAAGCCGTAAGCCAGGGTGAACAGGTTGTGCGAGGCGATGCCGAGGTGCACGGCGGCGAGGTTTTCGGGACGCATGCCCTCGTGGAGCATCCGCAGGTAGTTGCCGTCGGTTTCGAGCTTGGTTTTGTAGGGCGCCTGGGGCCAGTCGCGAAGGCTGGCCTCGACGCGCTCGGCCTCCATGTTGGCGCCTTTTACGAGACGAATCGTGACAGGCGAGCCGCCTGTCGCCACTCGTCGTTTTGCCCACTGGTTGATCCGCTGCTGCGTGGCGAACGAGTCGGGGATGTAGGCCTGCAGGGCGATGCCGGCCCGCGCCCCCTCGAGTCCGGGCCGATCGAGCGTGCGCATGAACGCCTCGGCGGTGAGATCCTTGTCGCGGTACTCTTCCATGTCGAGGTAAACGAACTTGGGCACGGCCGTGCCGTCGCGGCGGGTGAACCGGGCTTTGGCGGCGGCGCGGAACAGCAGCTCCAGCCGGTCGCAGAGCACGCCGACGGTGTGCTCGCGGGCCCAGGGGGAGATTTGCGAGTAAATCGTCGAAATCTTCACGCTGATGACTTCGATCTCGGGCTGCTGCAGCGCTGTAAGATATCCCTGCAGCCGGCGCTCGGCGTCCTCCTCTCCCAAGAGGGCTTCGCCCAGATAATTGACGTTCATCCGCAGGCCCTCTTCCCAGCGGGCCCGCAGATGCTCGGCCAACAGGTCGCGCTCGGCTGGCAGGACGACGTTGGCCGTTTCGTGCTGCATCCGCTCTTTGACGAAGGGCATCGCCACGCCCGGCAGGTAGGCGCCGAACGACTGGAAGCCGTACAGCAGCGTGCGATCGAGCGGGCTGAAGAAGCGGGGCACGCCTTGCACGTCGAGGATGTGGATGAACTGGTTGGCCGCCCGATGGGCGCGGCGGGCGCGGAAGGCCTGGTCGGTGAGCTGCATCATGGTGGCCTTGTCGCCGGGCGAGTGGATCATGCGATCCAGCTCGGCCTGCTGGCGGCGCTCCTGCGGCGTCTGCAGCTCGCGGGCCCGCTGGCAGAGCACGCGGGCCAGATGGACGGCCTGCTGGACTTCAAGCGGGGCGGCAGACGCGCCGGGCACGTCACCCGGCCGCATATCGGCCAGCAGCCGCGCAACGTCTGGCAGGACGTGGCGAGGCGCGTTGTGGGAAACTTCAGAAGCCATGAGCGTCAGGGGAAGGCATTGGATAATTGGTCATTGAGCGACCATTTTTTGTTTTTGGACGTGACATCTTCGAAGGCGTCAGGCTTACCTGGCCTGTTTCTGTGAACCTCGGCGGCAGCAGTGGTCGCGCAGGAGCCAGCGAGCGCCGTGCGCGAAATGATAGCGCGAACACGTCGAGACAGCAGACCGGACCGTGCCATGTACATTGGAACACCATTCGCCATGGCGAATGTATCAGGTTGGCCGGCGAATTCAACGGGCAGAATTGGCCGCTCGACGGTGTGTCACTCTTGCGAAAAAGCGGCGCCGATAGACCATTGTTACCGGGATCGCGGATTGGTCCATATGGAAGGACGGCGGTGCTAAGCTGAACCGCAAGCGGCGTATCGGGCCGAACGGCGGCGATGCGGGGTGATCACCGCTTGCCGGTGGCGGCGATGCGTTCGGTGAGATATCGCAAGATGTCGCGGATGGAGATGACGCCGGCCAGCTTGCCTTGGAAGAGGATGGGGATGTGGCGGTAGCCGCCGACGTTCATTTTGTGCAGGGCGAAGGCGATTTTGTCGTTCGTCTCGAGCGTGACGGGTTCGGGCGTCATGTATTGCGAAATGGGGCGGGCGAGCAGCTTGGGGGCGTCGGTGTTGAGCTTCATCAGCGCGTCGCGCTCGCTGAAGATGCCGACCAGCTTGCCGGCGTCGACGACCATCACGCAGCCGATCGTCTCGCCGACCATCTTCGCGAGGACGTCGCCGACGGGCATTTCGGGGGCGACGGTGGAGGGGGACTTCGGCCAGAGGCGCTCGATGCGGTCGCGCAACAGGTCGGCCTCGACGGATGAGGAAGGGACGCGGATGCTGAGGTGGGCGAGCGCTTCGCCGCAGTCTTGGCACTGGTCGGCGCCTTCGATGTTTTCGGCGTCGCAGTAAGGGCAGATGAGAGCGCTCATGGAAGTTTTCCAATTCGAGCTAAACCGCAAACGGTACGCGGGCCGAACGGAGGCGATCTGTCATTCGTCATTCGTCATTCGGACATTCGTCATTTACTACTACGATGCCACGTCCCTCGTGTCGCTGGACCGGTAGAGTTTGTCTAAATCGCCGGTGCCCTTGTCGTTGAGGGCCTGCTCGATTTGCTCGTTGATCATGACATCATACCGCGGCCGCTCGACGCAGCGGAAGACGCCCACCGGCTCGGGGTAGCCGTCCTCGTAGCGCATCCGGCTGAGGAGGTAGGCGAGGCTGGGTTCGGCGGCCTTTTCGTCGTGGAACAAGAGGTCGTCCTCGGTGATGCCCTTGCCGAGCTCCACGACCTCGGGGTCCATGCCGTTGAGCCGGATTCCTTTATCGCGGTTTTTGCCGTAGATGAGCGGCTTGCCGTGGACCAGCTCGAGGGTGGTGTCGGCCTTGGTGTCGCGATCCTTGGCGTAGGCCCAGGCGCCGTCGTTGAAGACGTTGCAGTTCTGGTAGACCTCGACGAACGCGGTTCCGGGGTGCTCGGCGGCCCGTTTGAGCACTTCGCCGAGGTGCTTGATCTCGGTATCGATCGCGCGGGCGACAAACGTGGCCTCGCAGCCGATGGCGATCGAAAGCGGGTGAAGCGGGTTGTCGACCGCCCCCATCGGCGTGCTCTTGGTCTTCTTGCCCAACGGCGAGGTGGGCGAATACTGGCCCTTGGTCAGGCCGTAGATGCGGTTGTTGAACAGCACGATGTTGATGTCCAGGTTGCGGCGGATGGCGTGCATGAGATGATTGCCGCCGATCGACAGGCCGTCGCCGTCGCCGGTGATGACCCACACGTTGAGATCGGGCCGCACGGCCTTGAGCCCCGTCGCCACGGCCGGCGCCCGGCCGTGAATGCTGTGAAAGCCGTACGTGCTCAGGTAGTACGGAAATCGGCTCGAACAGCCGATCCCCGAAACACACACGAGCTTCTCGCGCGGAATGCCCAGTTCCGGCAGGATCTTCTTGACCTGCGCGAGGATCGAATAATCCCCGCACCCCGGACACCAGCGCACATCCTGGTCGCTGGCAAAATCTTTCGCCGTCAGTTGCGGTAACGTAGATGTAGACATT
>CAZHIV010000104.1:0-10192 GCA_964532675.1 uncultured Planctomycetaceae bacterium | reverse complement strand
TACAAGGGTCGGTCGCCGCGACCGCACCCCTGGGTAACGGACCAACAAAAATCCATGAAACCCCAACGGGGTTTAACTAATGTGTAACGCCTACGGCGTAAACGATTCATGATCGCTCGTTCCCAGAGTGCGCCGCTTCGCGACGACTCTGGGCTTCGGAGTGTAACGCCTTCGGCGAAAAGATTGCCGAAGTTATTCTTGAGCCATCCCTTAGCACGAACTCTCTACAAAGCGGCGACCGCCTTTCAGCGGTCAGATTACCAGCTCTTCATCCACCTTCGGCCGCCCCATCCAGAATGGAGTGACGGCGAACCAGACTATCGCCGCCAACAACATGGCGAGTTGCGCCCGATCGAGCGTCGCTCGACCTGCCAGGTACAGCGCCGGTGGAACGATCGTAGCGGCCAGCGCGATCAAAGAAATCGCCTGCAAGGTATGTCTCATGTTGGGACGCTCCGTTGATAAACTTTGCAATCGCATCGCCGCCTGGGTGATCGGCACGCGGGCAACGCTCCAAGCGCTGTTGCAATCGTTTCTCGAGCCAATCGAACTACTCCGTGAATACGAATCCGCTGGCGACTTCACCGCTCGTCTGGCCGCGCTCGAAAACGCCAAGACGATGCCATTCGGTGCCGTATGGGACTATTACTGCACAAGAAACGACGCACCAACCGGCACGAGATGGATGGAAGACGTCCGCCGCTACGAGCGCGACGAGTTAAGTAGACGGTAATGCAAGTCGCTTGCCCGGCGCGAGGAACGGAACCCATAAACCGCGGCGTGCAAGTCCGCTCGTTCACCCAAT
The DNA here is from genome assembly GCA_964532675.1 of uncultured Planctomycetaceae bacterium. Lineage (GTDB taxonomy): Bacteria > Planctomycetota > Planctomycetia > Pirellulales > Lacipirellulaceae > JABDGM01. Next base: position 9,387 of record CAZHIV010000104.1, on the reverse strand, counting down.
TCGTAGTTTTGCCGCGCGGAGCAGAGACACCTCCCGGCCAAGTGCCGCGAATGCCGTATCGAGGTCGTCGAGCGACGCATCGACGGCCAACCGCCGGCCATTCCGGACCGGTCCGCCGTCCTTGTCGGCTTTTCCGACCTTTTCGTCCGAACCGTAGTCTTGGAGCACGAGCGCAAGATCGAGTTTGTCGACCAACGCCGCGGTGAATTCGACGTTCAACCGAGCGGAACGGGCCGGCGGGCGGAATGAAGTCGATGCAATGGAGGCATCTTCCACCGTGCTCGCGGCAAGTTTCTGGACGATCGGAGCGACAACCGGCGCGTCCTCCGCAACCGGCGCGTCTTCCGCCGCAACGTTCGGACTGTTCCCGCCGCCCGGTGTGGCGACGGCGCCGAAGTTGTCTTGCCAGGTCGTGTAGTCGCCCGGGCCCACGATGCCATCGTGGTCGCCGTCGGCGGCCAGGTTTGTGGTATTAAGCGTTGCCCGCCACAGGACGTAATCGGCGGCGTCGACGCTGTCGTCGAGGTTATAATCGCCCTTCAACTCGCCTCCGAAGAAGATCTTCGGCTGGGGCGGCGCCAGCATGCCGTCGCCCAGGAAAAAGCTGGGGTGCGGCGGCTGGTTGTAGCCCGTGTTTTGCCAGGAGATGGCCGTGCGATACTGCGAGTCGTGCATCAGCGTGAACAGCCGCATCGTGGCGGGAATCGTCGTGGTGTAGATCCTCAGCGACTGGTTGTCGCTGCTGCGGACGATCACTTCCTCGCGCCAATCGCCCAGGATGTCGCCGCTCAGCGACGGGTTCGCCTTGGTCCCGTTGTTCGTGCTCGCGCCGGTCATGGTGAGCAAACGCGTATCGAACTGGGTGCCGTATTTGTCGATGCGCGGCGCACCGCTGCCGCTATTCTGTCCATCGAGCAGCTCCCGCACCGGGTCGGCGTCCCACCAGACGAGGAAGTTGGCGGTGCTCGGCGCGCGGCCGATGTTGTTGCCGTTGCGATCGAGCAAACCGCCGGTGCCCCACATTTCGTAGCCGGGGTTTCCAGCCCACACGTCGGCGGCCACGCCCCGCGCCGGTCCTTCGCCGGAGCTTACCGCGGTCGTAAAGAAGGCGTGCCCGTTTTGCGCGTCGCGGAAATCGGCGCCGGGAACGCCCGACGACTCGTGAATCTGCCACACTTCCAATCCCGGGTTGTCCGGATCCATATCGGCAACGTGCATCGCGTCGCCGTGACCCAGGCCGGTCGAGTACAGACCCTGGCCGTCGTCGTCGAGCACCATCGAGCCGTAGACGATTTCGTCCTTGCCGTCTCCGTCGACGTCGGCGACGCTGAGGTTGTGATTCCCCTGGCCGCCGTAGTTCCCGTTGCCGGGCGTGGTGCTGTCGAAGGCCCACCGCTCGGTGAGCTGCCCGTCGCGCCAGTCGTAGGCAGTGAGTCGAGTCTTTTCGTAATACCCCCGGGCCATGACGATGCTTGGCCGCGTGCCGTCCAGATACGCCACGGTGGCCAGAAAGCGGTCGACGCGGTTGCCGTAGCTATCGCCCCACGAGCTGACCGAGCCGCGCGGCGGCGAGAACGGAATGGTCGACAGCGCGGCGCCCGTTTGGCCGTCGAACACGGTCAGATACTCCGGACCGGCCAGGATGCGGCCTTCCGAGTTGCGGTAATCGGCATTCGGATCGTCGCCGGGCAGCAGCACGTTTTGCCCCGCGCCGTCTTTCGTGCCGGGGGCCGTCTTCATGACGACCTCGGAGCGGCCGTCGCCGTCGAAGTCGTACACCAGGAATTGCGTATAGTGTGCGCCGGCGCGGATGTTGATTCCCAGGTCGATCCGCCACAGGAGCGTGCCATCGAGCTGATACGCGTCGATATACACGTTGCCCGTGTAACCGGGATCGCCGGTACCGGGCTGCGGCTGCGAATTGTCTTTCGAATTAGACGGATCCCACTTGAGGACGATCTCGTAGTCGCCGTCGCCGTCGAGATCGCCGACGCTGGCGTCGTTCGCGCTGTAGGAGTAGTTGACGCCGTCGGGCGTCTGTCCGCCGGCGGGCCGCGCGATTGGCACGCTCAAGTACTGCTGAACGGGAGCCAGCGCCGGCAGGGTGAACGATTCGCTCGCCGCCTGCTCGACGCCGCCGACAACCGGCCGCACGAAATACTCATTCGCCACACCGAAGCTCGCCGTGGCGTCCACGAAATCGGTCGTCTGGGTCAGCGGGGCTCCGTTCAGTTGGAGGGCCGGGCCGCCCCCCGCGGAGCGGTAAAGGTTGAACGCGACGTCAGCCGGATCGTTGCCCAACAGCCGCCAGCCGATGTAGACCTGCGACTCCGTGCGCACCGCAACGATTCCCCGACCCAAACGTTCCATCTGGCGGGGGAGCACCACTGGGTTCTCGGGGTACGGTTCGACGTAAATGCCGTCGTCGAGCTCCAGCGTGGGTCGCAGCGCGAGACTCGAGTTTTCGCGCGAGCCGTAGCCCCAGCCGCGCGACTCGGTGGCGTGGTTGGCGTCCACCTCGGTGATGAAAGTCGCCAGGCCGTTCGCGTCGGCCCGCTGGTTCAGAAAGGCGAGCAACGCCGGGCCGGTTAGCCGCTGAGCGGTGGCGCCGTTGTTGACGATCTCCGTAACGTTCGCGCCGCTCTCCTGATTTAGATTGAACAACTGGCTGGTATCGAGCCCGTTGCCCAACGTGTTGGTGTACTCGGAGCCGACGTTGCCTTCGGCGAGCGTCGCCTCGTTCCAGTTTTGGGGCGTCAGGCCGGCCGCGTCGGAGAGTCCGTACACGTCGAAGCGGCCTGGGACGATCGTGTCGTTGCGCGTGCCCTGTATCTTGTGCAGCGTCAGCGTGGCCGTTTCGATGCTGGAAAGATCGACGCCCGACAAATCGAACCGGATGTACACGATACGGTCGCCGGGGGAGTTGCCGGGCATATCCAGCGCGTCGAGCACCTGCGCGGAGCCGGCGTTAACGCCCGACTGCGTGTAGGTGTCGGCCACCGGCGTCAACGTGGTGACGGCGAGGAGCTCTCGAACCTCGAGCCGTTCGAACAGCAACGGGCGTGGTTGCCGCGATCCGGACATTAACTTGCGTGAACCGCGGCGCGCCGCCATGAGACCGTCCTGATGCCCCGACGAGTGTAAACGGTAGCGGCGCGTCCGCCAGGAATAATGGCCTGCCCCTGTCCGCCCGATATGGCCCGTGGAACGCACTTCGCCCGGCTTGACCGGCTTTGGGTGCCGCAGCACCGATCGGGCAAGGGGCGAAAACTGCGCAACGTCCAAGAGATATAAGCCGGAGGACGCCCGCACGTTACGCGAATTTTCGCCCCGCCATCGGTCGTTGCGGCGGGAAGTCTTGAACCGGTGTCGATTTGCGACATTCCGGGCACGACGGGGAAAATTTGGCGTAACTATTGGCCGTTTTCCAGCTTACCTACTGTTGGTGGGGAGTACGCGCTCCGGTTGCCTCGATGGCGGAGGGGAACCCATTGGACGAATCAGGAAACGAGCTTTCGCCACCGGATCAAGCGAATCCTCAAACCGAGCAGTTCCTCAAGCTCCTGGGGGCCCATGAGAGGAGTTTGTTCGCGTATGTATACGCCTTGACCCCGAACTGGGAAGACGCGGAAGAAGTCATGCAGCGCGTCCGCATCCGCATCTGGCAACAATTCGGCCAGTATGACGCAGAGAAGCCGTTCGACGCGTGGGCGCGGGCCATTGCCTACTACCTCGTGCTTGCCTACCGCAAAGAGAAGAGTCGGCAGCGAGAGTTCTTCACCGAGCAGGTTCTGGAGGCCGTCAGCAACGAATTTGAAACGCACCTCGCCGACAGCGGCGACCGGCGCGAGGCCTTGTTGCGGTGCCTCGACAAGCTGGAGCCGCATAAACGCGACTTGGTGAAGTCCTATTACGCGTCGGCGCGGCAAACCACCGAAACCATCGCCAGCAAGCTGTCGATGACGCCAAATGCTCTGCGGCAATCGATGTTTCGCATTCGCAAAGTGCTGCTGGAGTGTGTCCACCGAACGATGCAAGCGGAATCGCGGACGTAATTCCTTATGGATGACTCCGAACTGATTAACGAAGTGCTTGTGCTGACGCTGGCCTGCCAGAGCGGCAACGCCACGAGCGAAGAGCGCGCCCGGCTCGAACGCCTGCTCGCCGATAATCCGCGAGCCGTCTCTTGGTATTTGCGAATCGTCGACGACACGTTGACGATCGTCGACGCCGTGGCGGCGCGGGGATCGGCGTGGTCCGCACCGGCAGCATGGACCGCCGCGCCGGCCGAGGAGCCGCCCCAGCTTACCACCCGCTCGTCGGCGCTTCGCTTGTGGATCGGCCGGCGACGGCGCTCGTGGTTCGCCTTGGCGACGGCCCTGGCCGCGCTGCTCATCGCCTGGGCGACCTCGAGGAACGAGGACGCGCCCTCGCTGCTGGCCGGCAAATCATCCGCGGTCGGCGTGGGCTCGGCGCGGGTCGTCGAGGTATCCAACGTCGCCTGGGCCGAGGGCGCCAAGCGGTTTGGCGAATGGTCGCTCGTCCACGAGGGCGACACGCTGAATTTCCACTCGGGCTGGGTTAACCTGTTCTTCGAAAATGGCGCCGAGCTGCTGATCGAAGGGCCGGCCGATGTGCAGTTCGTCTCGTCGCAGAAGGTTTTCGCCCGGCAGGGCAAGCTGGCGGCGCGCGTCGGTCCGGGCGCCGTGGGATTCCGCATCGATACGCCGCATGCGCAAGTGACGGATCGCGGCACGTCGTTCGGCGTCTCCGTCGCCGGGGACAGCCACACTTCGGTGGTGGTTTACGACGGCATCGTCGATCTCGACGTGGTCGGCAACCGGTCGCTGCCGCGACGGCGGCTAGAGACGGGCGAAGCGCTGAGCGTCGATCGCAAGGGCCAATTGAGCCGCATTATGACCGTCCAGAGCGGCGAGTTTCTAGAGCCGCCGCAGGTGCGAGTGCGCGCCGGCCAGCCGAGCCGCATTATCACCTCGATCAGCGACAACGTGCGCTCTCTGAAAACGGCGAAGTACTACCGCGTGATTCCTCGCGGCTTTGGCGAGGACTGCCGGGCCTACGTCGACCGAATGCATGAATGGAACGGAGTGGACGATCGGGGCCTGCCGCCGTTTCTCGTCGGCGGAGACTACGTGATGACGTTCAATGACGACAAGATTGCCAACAAGATCAGCATCGCCGTCGTGCTCGCGCATCCGGCCAACCTGTACGTGTTGATCGACGACCGCGTTCCGCCCCCCGACTGGTTGACGAAGGACTTCGTCGACACGGGCTGGGACGTGGGAGCGGACGAGGGGTTCGCCGACCGCGATATTCACACGGCCACGGGCCCCGGCCAGAGCATCGATCACGTGTACTCCGTGTGGCATCGAAGCGTGCCGCGCCCCGATACGGTCATACTCGGCCCGTTGGGGGTGGAGGAATTCACCAAGCCGGCGCGAGACGTCGAGCGCAGCATGTACGGAATCGTCGTAACGCGAATGAAGAACCTTTGAATTTCGTACCGGATAGCTTCCGTCGTGCCCGCATTTGGCCGCGTGCCTGGGGCAGCGGGCATGACGGACTTTTCGAGTACCGAAGTCGACGTTGACTAGTTTTGTTCCTCTTTTCTATTCAAGGAGACGCCTCATGAGTTTGACAGCAATGGTTGGTCGGATGCTGCTGGCGGTTACTGTGGCCGCGGCAGTTGTGGTTGGGCAGGCCTCCGCGGCCGCAATTGTCTCCACGGCGGTCGGCGACGGGGCCGATACGATGCTGCAGAATGATTCGCAGGACGCCGGCACGGGACCGGATGTGGTGCGCGGCGACATCGAGTTCATGAAGTTCCGTTACCTGACCGGCGGACGAGTGAAAATACCCTATTTCCGTTTTGATTTGTCCGACGTCGTGGGCGACCGCACCGGGGCGACGCTCTCGCTGGAGGCCATTTTCAACAATGGCAACCGCGTGCGCGATCTGGACGTGTGGGGGCTGATCGACAACAACGCCGACGACGCCTGGTCGGAAGCCAGCACGAGCTACAGCAATGCGCCAGGGTTCATTTACACGGATCCCGACCCGGTCACGGCCGGCAACCAGCCGAGCAATGACTACACGATCGACTTTTCGAAGCTGACGCCACTGGGAACGATCACGACTCCCGCCGGAACGGGCGTCATGACGTCGACCACCGCTGCCTTGAACCTCGACACGTTCCTGGGCGACGACACGAACGGCCTCGTGACGTTGGTGCTGTTGCGGGCCGCCAGCGACAGTAATGTCGATTACAACTTCGCGACGAAGGAGAATGTGACGCCGAACGTCTTGTTCCCAACGCTAACGCTTCCCAACGCTACGCTCGTCCCCGAGCCAACGTCGGCGGCCCTGTGCCTGCTGGGCCTGGCAGCTCTGGGCGTCGTCGCGCGGCGTCGGAGCAGTTAGGGCACGGGAAACGTCGGCTATTGATATTGCGATGGAGTTACGCACGCGCCGCGGTGTCCGCAGGGTTCCTGCGGACCTGTGGCGTGTCGATAGGAGCAGTACGTATGTACTCGAAGAAATTGCGGCGCGGGCGGACCCGTAAACATGTAGCGCTCGCTTTTACAGCCTTTACATTAGTTGAGCTGCTCGTGGTGATCGCCATCATCGGCATCCTGGTGGCGTTGTTGTTGCCGGCCATACAGGCGGCCCGGGAGGCGGCGCGGCGGACGGATTGCCTCAGTCGACTGCGGCAGTTGGGCATCGCCTCTCATAACTACCACGACGTACACGGCCGGTTGCCGCCGCACGGGGGATGGATTACGAGAGACCCACCCAGGGCGAACGGCCTGAGCAGTCAGGCGTATCTCACGCCCTACATGGAGCAGGAAGAGCTGTTGGGCCTGGTGAACATAGCCGAGCACTGGCGCCATTCGTCCAACGCGCGGGCGCTCACCACGCCGCTGCCATTTCTTCGTTGTCCGAGTCAGTCGCGATTCGAGCCGGTTGAGGTCAGTACCGGTACGGCCGGCCAACCGCTGAGCGGAACGGTGGAAGAAAGCAATCTAGGAATTCACTACGTTGGCAACATGGGCGCCAAGGTCGCGTGCACTCCTCCGGGGGGCGGGCTCGGCGGCGGTACATGGAATTGGCCGGAGAGTACGTACACGAAGCATTCGTGCTCGGAGAACCCGGTTGACTCTGGTGGAACACAGAATAACGGCGTAGTTTTTCCCAATAGCAACATCACATTTGCCAAGGTCACCGACGGCACCAGCCACACGATGTTGTACGGCGAGTTGTCGTGGGACGTCGGCGCCCGCAAGCCCTGGCTTGTCGGCAGTACCTCGTTGGACGACCCTCACGGCTGGGTCTATAACGCCAAAAACATTCGGCACCCGATGAATACTGCCGCGTTTCAGGACCCCTACCCGACGCGCACGAACTACCCCCTCACCGACGTGAGCCTCGGCAGCAAGCACCCGGGCGGCATCAACGTGCTAATGACGGACGGCTCGGCGAATTTCCTCCACGAGGACGTCGACCTCGCCGGCGTCTATCGCCGCATGGCCAGCCGCGCCTCGGAGGACGGGTACGATTCACCCTTCTAAGTCGTTTGCATTGGAAGAGTCTTGATACCTCTGCGCTGCACTCGATGATCTGAGAAAGGACAACAGGCGATGCGATCTCTGATACCGAAATCATTTCAGCTTGTTTGCTGCTTCGCGCTGGCGGTGTTGTGCATGGTCGCATGGCACGCGACGGCCGATGCCCAAAATGGCACCTGGACGAGCACCGCGAGCGGCAGCTACGGCACCCCCTCCAATTGGGCCGGTAATACGGTCGCCAACGGCGCAACGAATCGGGCGCACTTCAACGCGGACATCGTCGGCGAAGTCGACGTGACGCTCGACAGCACCCGGACGCTGGGGCACTTGGAATTCACCGATGCAGCGGTCGGCAGCCCGGGGATCTGGGTGGTCCTCGAGGGCACGCCAGGCAACGTCATCAACCTCGACAACGGCGCGTCGCAGCCGACGATCACGGTCCACCAAATGGGGACCGTCAATATCCCCGGCATCGGCGATTTCAACGAGGCGTTCATCGACGTCGGCCTGACAGGTACCAACGGCTTCGCCAAGCTGGGCACCGGCGTGCTCACGCTCGACGGCAACCGCAATACGATCTCGGGCACAGTCAACATCAACGAAGGCACGCTTCGGCTGGGCTCCGAACCGGCCGGGCCGCCCGGTTTCCTCTTCAGCCCGAACGGCACCACGCCCGTCCCGCAAACGATCGCGCAATTCGTTCTCGCCAACGGCGCGACGCTGGAGAACGCTCAAGTTGGACAAGGCGGAGATACGAATTTGCTTGTGAATAACGTCGTGGTTGCCGCCGGCGCCACGGCCACGTTTCGCCAGGCTGGGAACGGCAACGGCAGCGTGAACAACCTGACGGCGCCGGGCACGGGCGAGACGGTGAACGTCAACATCGCCTTCCCGACCACGCTCTCGGTGGGCGGCGCCATGACGGGCTTTACGACCGTCAACGTCACCGGTCAGGGCGCCACGCCCAGTTTCTTTCGGCTGTTGTCCAATCCGACCGGCGGACCGGGAGCATTCAATAACGACAGCTTCGCCAACACGACCCTCAACCTGACCAACGCGCAGTTGCTGGTGCGCACCAACTCCGGCGGCAACGACATCAACATCGGAGCGCTGAGCGGCACGTCGACCGCGCAGCTGGCCGGTGGAAACACCGGCACGGCCGCGCGCTACCACATCGGCGCCCTCAACACCAACACCACGTTTGCCGGTTCGCTCGTCATGGGCGGAACCGTTGCAGTTCCCGTCGGCATGCTGTTCGACAAGGTCGGCACGGGAACGCTCACGCTATCGGGCACGAATTCACACACCACGACCAACAACGCAAATCCCAATCTGCGCGGCGGCGTAACGCGGATCACCGCCGGCACCCTGGCGTTGAGCGGGCCGGCCACGATACCCGGTGGGATCGCCGACCCGACTTTGGGCGACCTCTACACAACCATCGACATCCGCGCGGGGGCCACGCTCGATGTCTCCGCCACTAGTTCCACTTATTCCACGGCGCCGCTGCAGCACGTCATCGGCACCGGCACGATCGTGGGCAACTACCTTCACGACGAGGGCCGCTTGCGGCCCGGCGACGTCCCGCAGGCCGCCAATCCCAACGGAAACGTCCCCACGCCGACCGCCGGCACGCTGACCTTCAGCAACGACCTCAGCTTCGCCGGCTCCGGCGAAATCGTCTACGATATGACGCTGAATCCCGCCGCCGGCAACGACCTGATTCAAGTCAACGGCACGACCACGCTTACCGGAAGCTCGACCCAGGTAACGCCGAGCTTCCTGGCCGGCGTGCCAACCA
>CAZHIV010000103.1:0-5011 GCA_964532675.1 uncultured Planctomycetaceae bacterium | reverse complement strand
GTCGAATGCAAGATCGAGGTAAAATGGCAGTATGGAAAGTATCGTGCGCAACGTACGGGACATCGACACCGGCGATCGGCATGCCTTGGAGCACGTCGTGGGCCAGGCGCTGCGCGACAATCAGCGGCTGATTATCCAGATCACCGAAGTGGACGTTGCGCGGGAGGCTCCCGCCGGGAACTCCCAGCATCCGCAGACGCTCGACGATTGGACGAAGGTGTACGAGGGATTGAGTGACGAGCAGATCGAGGCGATCGACAAGATCATCGCAACGCGCGCCAATCTAACGCGGAATCTACCGTAAAACGATGGACGAGGCGCTGCTCGACACCGACATGCTCTCCGAGGTGCTCAAGGCGAAGGACGCCCGGGTCCTGGCGAAAGCGCAGCAATACCTCAACCAGCACGGTCGCCTCTCCTTCTCCGGGATCACCTTCTACGAAGTGGTGCGGGGCATGGTGGCCACCCGGGCCACGAAGCAGCTGGCGAACTTTCTGCAAACCGCCGCCAGTTCGGACGTGGCGGAGATCTCGATTCCAACGTTGCGGCGGGCCGCCGATCTGTGGGCAACGGCCACCGCCGGCGGCCATCCCCGTGACGATGCGGACCTGATCATCGCGGCCACGGCGCTGGAAGTGGACCGCGTACTCGTGACCGGCAACACGAGTCATTTTGATTGGATTCAGGGCCTGCGCATCGAAGACTGGCGGTAGCCGTAAAATTGCCTGTGGCACGGCCAACATCGTTCAACAGACCGACGACTCATCGAGTCCAAACTCCTCGCGCAGATAATTGCGCAGTTCCAGCACCACTAACCGCGCTCTCGGCTCAAATTCTTCGGTCGAGAGGCACTTGCCTTCCTCATTAACGCCGATCCTCACCTGCAACTGATCGTGCCACGGTCGGTCGGGATCGATTTCGTCGGGTTCCACGATTTCACCGACGACACCGTCGTGCACAGTTTCATAAATCGTTTTCATTGGTTTGGACGCATGGAAAGGTTTTCATCAACGGGGCACAACCCATCGCCGCACTCCGGACAGCTTTGCCGATCCAACTGCTCGTAATAGGCGGCCATGATCTCTGCCTCCTTCTCCAGTTCCGGCAGCGGCGTAGCTTCGTCGGCGAATGCCGCGTCGTCCGGCATCACGAAGCTCAAAATCGAATACACGCGATACTGTGTCTCGCTGCTGATCCGCCCCAGTCCCCTCTCCCACAGCGCCAGCCGTACGTGGATTTCGGCTTGCTCAAGCCGTTCCCTCGGTATCGGCCAGCGGTTGATCGTCTCCGCCTGCCGGACGATCGCCGCCTCGTGCTGCGATTGCAAGGCCTCGCGGAGATTCTGCGGCGGCATATCAGGGCTTACGGAGGATCACGTAGCGCGTCTTGACGCCGGTCTGCCGGAATGCGTCGACGCCTTTGAACGTATCATCGGGGAGCGATGCGTCGTATTCGCCGTCGAGCGTGGAAAGCCACTCGCGGAAGGCCGTGCTCTTGGCGTCGCTGCGAAAGAACGGCCCCTCGCTGGCGATGGCGACGACGCACCCGCCCGGCGCCAACAGATCGTAGGCATGGCGAAGGTGCTCGATGTCCTGGCCCTGCTCGAACGGCGGATTCATGATGATGCGATCGTACTCCCCGCGGTGCTTCAGGAAGTCGCCGTAGCACACGATGTCGCTATAGCCTTTGGCGGTGAGCACGCCCTGCAGCGTGAGATTTCGCTCGATGGCCGCGATGTTCGCCTCGGGGCAGCGGCGGCGAATCGCGTCCACGATATCCCCCTTGCCGCACGACGGCTCCAAGACGCGGTGCGTCGGCTCGATCTCCGCGTCATCGAGCATCCGTTCGATCAGCGGCCGCGGCGTAGGAAAGAAACCGGGCAGGTCTTTGCCCCGGAGCTCGTCCTCGGCCCGGGTGACCGGATCATCGGCCGCGGCCGTCGAAAGATGGGGCACAAGCTCGCGTAAGGCGGCCCGCAATTCATGGTTGTCATAAATATGGGCGCTGCGGAGCCTTTTATAACTTTCGAGGACATGGTCGAACCACCAAACTCGGCAGCCGGCGGCCTTGGCCCGGCCGAGAAAATCCTCCAGTAGCTCCACCTGGTAGTCATTGACGAATTCCACGTAGTCTTGATCCTTCGGCGCGCTTCCGACCAGCTTTTGCATCTTGGCGGTCGCCTTCTTCACGCCGGGCGTGTTACCGAGCTGTGCGAAGGCCTGCACGAGGTGTCCGCGGTAGAGGCAGGGCTTGGGGAAGACGGCGTAGCGGGCCTCGGCCTCACCGAGCGGTTCGGCCTCCAGCTCGTCGTAGCGCTGCGACCAGCGGTGCCGGGCGCGCTCGATCCCCTCTTCCTTGAGAAGTTTCTCGATCCGCAGGCGGCGGGCTTGTCGCAGAACTGTCGTGAGTGTCTGCACCTGGGCGCCGTTCCACACGCCGTCGAGATACGTGGCCCCGCCCGCGGCCAGCGCCGCGGCGATGGAGCGAAGCGTCTTGGCGTCGGCCTGATCCCGGAAGGCCTGCGCGCGCATTGAGGCGGCCATGTCGGCCCGGCGGGCGGTGTTCTTGAGCTTCTGGTCGTCGGCCGCAAGAACCTCGGCCGCTTTTTCTTCGAGCGATTCGGCCACGGCGTTAAGCCGCTCGCTGGCGCTGTCCATCTTGCGAAGCTTGCGGGCCAGCAGCTCTTCGGAGCGATCGGCGTCGCCGTCGGTCAGCCCGGCAAATTTTTCGGCGGAGTCCTTCGAGCGGAATTGGAAGCCCGCGGCGTCCTTCTTGAAGCTGCTCCACCAGCCGCCCAGCTGGCGGGCCTTGATCTTGAGTTCATTGAACGTCTCGCGCTCGACGCGGCTTGTCATCTGCACGATCCACAGCGGTACCTGCTCGCGCTCGTGGAAGCCCTCCGCGATGCGGAATTCGACGTTCTCCACCTCGGCGGAACGGAACCGCTCGACGGTATCTTTCTGCTTCTCTTTACGGCCTGCCCGGCTGATGTCGGCATTGAGCCGGTCCCATGTCGCCAGCTGCTCGTCGGAAAGCGCATCAGTGCCCTTGCGCCCGACAAACTGCGAATACTCCTGGTAGGTCTCCGGGTTCGTGAGTGCTTTTTCCGTGGCTTCGCGCTCTTGGCGATGCTTCTCCCGCTGCTCGGCGATCGTCTCGTCCGTGATGGTCATCACGATGCGTTCGATTGCCTCCTCGTACGTCTCCTGCATCGGCTGATAGCTCACCGAGTCACTGAGCGTCAGTGCTCGTAACTGCGAGCGGTAGATTGATTCGGCGTTTTGGGGTTTGGTGTTGCGGCGGGCGTCGTAATGGCCGAGCTGCATGGCCATAAGCCGCAGCTGGTCGGCGGATTTGCTCTTCTGCAGCTGCTCGATGAAGTGGGTCTTGCCCGCCTTCATCCGCTGAAATTCAGCCCGGATGCCGGCCGCGTCAATTTCGCCGTCGCTGAAGCGATGCCGAAATGCAATCCAGTCGTCGAGGGTGTAGGCCCCGGCGGCGGGTCGCACGCTGACCGGGCCCGGATCACGGCCGAGGATTGCCTGCAGCCAGTCGCGCACCACGTTCGGCTCGGTCAGGCCCTTCTCCCGCGCTTCGCGGATCCGCGTCTGGGTGATGCCGGTTCGCTTCGCCAACTGGCTGATCGTGACCTTGTGGCGCTGCATCAACGCAACAAGTTCAGATCCGGGTAGCGGCGCAAAGTAGCGGGGCGGCCCCTGCTCGCCGGCGATGGCCGGCTCCACGACCGGCTCGGTGCTTCTGGGCTCCGCCTCTTTCTGAGGAGTTTCCGTCGTCGGCTGTTCCTGCTGCGTCGCAGCCTCGGCCGCCGCCTCCCACAGTGAGCGCTGCTGCGTCGGTCCGGCGGTTGCCGGCCCACTCGGTGCGTCGTAGCCATTGTGCCGGTGCGTGTCCGCGAGGGAGTCCACACCTTCTGCGTGGGACTCCCGCAAGCGGACCGCAACGGCAGAATGCACGCCCTCGATCATCTCCTCCGGCAACCCGCCATCGGCGCCATCGTCCGACGTCAGAAGCACAGGCGGCGGCTCAACCGGCGCTTCCTCATTCTCCGCCTGCCATTCATCAACCGGATCGTAGCCAGCGAACGGTCGGTACCGGCCGAGTGGCAAGTCTTGCGGTGGCTCGACATTCCAAAATTCTGCCGCGTCATGGCCCATCGTTTGACCGATCACCTCTCGGACTTCATCAATGGCCTGCCACACGATCTGCACGTGGTCACGCAGACTCTCGATCGCCTGGCGCAATTCCTGCACGTCCTCGCGCGTCGGCAGATCGTATGTATCAGCAGATGGTGAATGCGCGCTCATGCGTGGTAAAGATAAATCAATCAAAAGAATGGTCGCCGGGAGAACGCAACGTGCTCGTCCAAGAGCAGAGAAGGACCCGTACGGCGTCTCGGTACGTGCTGCCCGGAGGCAGCATCAGCAGCTCGGCGTAGCGATACGGCAGCGCGTCGTGGCAATCACAGAGGGAATCGAACAGCTCGGCGTCGCTCTGGACGGCGCCAAAGTCGCTCAGGTAGCGGTGGAACGCCTCCTTGTCGGGACCGGCGGAGAAAGTGGGCAGCGCAACCAAAGGGGCGGAGGGTAAACCGAGCTGCGGCCGCCAGTCAAAGAAAAGCCGGTCAATCTGCCAAGTGTGGCGCTGGCATCGCTTCCAGCACCGCAGTCAGCCGCAATCCCGCCGCCAGAACGCGGCGCCGGGCCAAATGGCCGGCCTGCTTCAGATAGGTTTCGTTCAAGGCGACGGGCACCATGTCCCCGCCGGTCGGCGTCGTGCGCACGGCCGTAAGAATCTCCTCCGCATACACGAAGGACTTGCACAATTCATGGCTCTCCGCAGCCCACTTGCGCGGGTCGGTCTCGTCCGCGGCCGACTTCCACACGTCGCCGAAGCGCTGGCGGTCGGCAAGCTCGGCCACGGCTTTATCGACGTTCCGCAAATAGTGCTGCCGGCCGAGTAGGTTGTCCCACAGCTTGTGAAGGTTCCCGCC
>CAZHIV010000102.1:0-4546 GCA_964532675.1 uncultured Planctomycetaceae bacterium | reverse complement strand
GTAGGGAACGCCCTCCGTGGCGTTCCGCGTTGTGCCGAAGGCCCGCGGAACGGCACAGAGGCCGTTCCCTACAGGACGAATTCCGGCACGGCCTCAATTTGAGTCATGGCAACCTACCGCTCCTCGATCAGATTGACCATTGTCGCCGGCGCTTTCGCGCAGTTCCTCTTCGGACCGATCGCGTCGGTCGCCGCCGCGCAGAATGTGAATGGCTCCGGGCCGCTGCCGCCGCCACCGGCGCATATCGTGCGGTCGCCGGACGAGACGATCGAAGTCTCGGTCACGCCCGGCAGCCCGCTCACGTACTCGGTCAGCGTGGACGGCCAGCCAATCGTCGTTGGCGCCCGGCTCGGGCTCAAGCTCCGCGACGGCACGACACTTGGCCGCCACGTCGAGCTCGTCAGCGCAACCCATCAAAGCCACGATTCGACGTGGGAGAACCGCCTCGGCAAGCGACGCTTCGTGCGCGATCATCATAATCAATTGATTCTCCTGTTGAGCGAACGCTCGGTCGACGGGCGGACGTTCGAGGTGGTCCTGCGGGCTGCGAACGACGGCGTCGCGTTTCGGTACGAGCTGCTCTCGCAGCCCAGCATGCGCGCGTTTCTGCTGGACGAGGAGCTGACGGAATTCGCGTTCGTCGACGACTTCGTTTGCTACGCCGGCGAGCAGGAAAAGGGGTTTAGCGGTCCGCAGGAGTGGGAATTCGCCCGCCGCCGCTTGAGCGACGTCAAGGCCGACTCGATCGTGGGCCTGCCGCTGCTGGTGGAAACGCCCGCGGCCTGGGTGGCCGTCGCCGAGGCCGACCTGTTGGATTGGGCGGGCCTGTGGCTCGGCGGCGTGGAGCAGGAAGCCAAGGCCGCGACTTCGATCGCCGAAGAACTATTCTCGCAAATCCAGCAAACTCCGGTCACGCTCAGGGCTCGGCTCGCGCCGCGCCCGGAGGGCGACGGGCTGGTCAAGGCGAAAGCGCCCCACCGCTCGCCGTGGCGCGTGCTGCTGATCGGCCGCCAGCCGGGCCGGCTCGTGGAAAGCGAGCTCATCCGAAACCTCAGCACACCCAGCCAGTTGAACGACGCCTCGTGGGTGCAGCCCGGCATGATGGCCTGGGACCATTGGTGGACCGGCGAGAGCATGATGGATACGGCAACGATCAAGCAATACATTCAGCTCGCCGCCGATATGGGCTGGCCGTATCAATTGATCGACGCCGGCTGGTACGGCGAGCCGAACAAACCCGAGGCCGACATCACGAAAGTCGTCGGCACGCTCGACATGGCCGAAGTCCGCCGTCTCGCCGAGGAGAAGGGGGTGCGGCTGTGGCTGTGGCTGCACTGGGCCGACGCTGCGCGCGAGGATTCCTACAAGAAGGCGTTCCCACTGTTCCGCGAGTGGGGCATTGCCGGCGTGAAGATCGACTTCATGGATCGCGACGATCAGGAAATGGTCCAGTGGTACGAAGAGATCGCCCGCGCCGCGGCCGAGCACCGACTCATGGTCAACTTCCACGGGGCCTTCAAGACATCGGGATTCGACCGCACGTTCCCCAACCAGCTCACGCGCGAGGGGGTGCTGGGCAATGAGCACAACAAGTGGAGCGCTCGCGTTACGCCGGAGCACAAGGTGACGCTGCCGTTCACGCGTTATCTCGCGGGGCCGGCCGATTTCACCCCCGGCGGCTTCTTGAATCGCCGGCCGTCGCAATTCCAGCCGCAAAAGCCGACGCTCGTGCAAGGAACCCGCGCCGCCGAGCTTGCGCTGACGGTCGTGTACGAAAGCCCCATCTGCTGCGTGTGCGACCATCCAGGCCACTATCGCGAACAGCCGGGCGTCGATTTCTTGAAGGTCGTGCCCACTGTTTGGGACGACACACGCGTGCCCGTCGGCGAAGTGGGCGAGCACGTCGTCGTGGTCCGCCAGGCGGGCGACGAATGGTTTCTCGGTGCGCTGACCAACAGCCAAGGGCGCGAGCTGAGTGTCCCGCTCGATTTTCTCGGGCCCGGCCGCTGGATTGCGCGCCTCTGGAAAGATGCCGCCGATGCGGACGAAAACGCCGAGCACCTGGCCACCGAGGAGCGCTCCGTCCGCGCGGACGACACGCTCACGCTCCGCCTGGCCCCCGCCGGCGGCTGCGTCGCGCGCTTCCAGCAGCAATAAGCGGCGATCTCCCCACGCGCACCGGCTCGCCTCCGCTTGCGTCGTCGCGCAATCCTTACAGCCGGCAGCGCCAGCAGATTCATTACCACCCGACTGCTAGCGCTGCCAAATGTTGCCTTTCATCAACGGTTGCGTTTGCACATCATTGCCCGCCGGGTATGGTTGTGTGGCGAACCATTGCATTTCGTTACGCGCCGGCGACGCCATCAGCGAACCGGCCGACTGGGCTCGCCGTAAAGACAAGCAGGCAGCGGTTTCCCCGGTAAGGAGACGCAATGATGAAGAGGATCTCACTTCTGTTTACCCTTCTGTTCGTGGTCGGCACCGCCGGCTGTGGCTGTTGCAGTTGGTGGAAACCCGCCCCGGCACCCTACGCGGCGGCCTGCCCGCCGGCATGCGATCCGTGCGCCACCGCGCCGGTTACGTACGGCCCCGCGCCGCCTGCCGCCGTGCCCTACACGCCACCGCCGCAGTGGTAATCGGCCGTCCGCTGCCGGCCCGCTGCCGGCCCGCTGCCGGTCCGCCGAGGCACGCCTTGAATCCAGGTCCGTTCCATCCAATGGCCCCACCGCCGCTGGCGGCTTAGCGCCTCTCCCAGAACCGTCTGCGGAGAGGGGGACACAGTCCCCGACGGTTCTGGTCTCTTAGCGCCCCCGCGCAAATCTTTTCCACCGGCCGTAACAGCTCGTTTTTTCGCCGTAGGAGAGGGCGAACGGGTCGAGTGACCCGCCAGACCCATACGCCCTCTCTCGTAGGAGAAAAAACGATGAACGCTTTCCGCAAGTCCCGCCTGTTTGTCCTGCTTGCTTTCGTGGCCGTGCTAGCCCTCGGCCTCAGCGTTGCGCCCGCCCAAGCCGGCGGCCACAAGCATGGCCATCACGGTCACAAAGTCCATCACTTCCAGCACGCGAAGCACTTCAACCACGCGAAGCACTTCAACCACGGCCACTTCTACCCGACGTACTATCAGCCTGTCGTGAAGTACGTGTTGAAGCCGGTCAGCTATCCGGTGACCGAATACGATTGCTACGGCCAGCCGTTCGTGGTTTGGAAGACAACTTACCAAACCGTTCCCACGTACCTGTCGTACTAAAAGCACTGGCCAGGAAGACTGTCCTTGCTCGGCCGGCGCGGATTCGCAGTTAAGGAAGACAGCAA
This sequence comes from uncultured Planctomycetaceae bacterium, assembly GCA_964532675.1. Classification (GTDB taxonomy): domain Bacteria; phylum Planctomycetota; class Planctomycetia; order Pirellulales; family Lacipirellulaceae; genus JABDGM01. Next base: position 1,231 of record CAZHIV010000102.1, on the reverse strand, counting down.
TCCCGTGCTCCGCGGACTTGGACGGAACGAACTGCCAAACGCCCCGGCGGGCGAAGCTCCCCCTGCCGCAGCAAAACCTGTGGCGAGCCCGGTGTGCGACCGCGATCTTGGTCGCCGCCGGCGGCAGCTTCGCCCGCCGACTTTTTGCGCGCACAGCGCGAGTCGAATTAGAGAGTCCAACGATTTGAATGAAACCGCCAAGAACGCAGAGGTCGCCAAGAGGAATGCATCGGTTTTTTGTCTTGCTTGGCGTCCTCTGCGTTCTTGGCGGTTCGATTGTTGGAGGCTCTTAGCTTAGAACTGGTCGTAGGTCGTCGCCCCGTCGGCGGACATTTCCTGGCTGTTCACGGCGAACTCGCCGTTCGTATAGCAGTACACCCAGTCGTGCGTGGCCGCGCTGGCACTTATGCCCGTGACCATCGCGGTAGCATCGTCCGCCATGCGGACGTGCCCATTCTTGGCCTGGCCGACCGGGCAAATGGGAAACTCCGCCCCTCGCAAATAGTCCGACAACTCGGTCTTGAACGTCTCCTCCATGCCGTCGACGCCCGGCAGTGTCCCATCGTTCTCGGCGGCGAACCGATCGATGGCGTCGCGGATCACCGCCAGCGTCTGCCGCAACCCGTTATCGACGGCCTGCCGGGAAGTTCCCAACAACCGCGGCGCCGCGACCGCGCCCAAAATGCCGAGGATCATCACGACCACGACCAGCTCGACGAGCGAGAATCCGCGATGATTTCGGAGGTTGCTGTACATGGGCCGGCGGATCGAGAAGGGTCATGTAAAGTGTATCTCGATATGGGGCGCGCGACTTGCTCGCCCGCGCCTTGCCGGGACGGCATGTGCCGGTTGTGACGGTCGATCGCGTCGGGAATGGGGGGAACGCGCGCTACGATTCGCCACGACCAATAGCCGGACCGCTACGCGGTCCGGACCGGAGGGCGTAGCCCTCCGGCTATGATGCGCGATGCATAGAAATAAAGTCCCCTACCGCTTCTTCGCTTCCTCTTCGCCCGTCTCCAGCACGGCGAGGAACGCTTTCTGCGGAATGTCGACCTGGCCGATCGACTTCATCCGTTTCTTGCCTTCCTTTTGCTTCTCCCAGAGCTTGCGTTTGCGGGTGATGTCGCCGCCGTAGCACTTGGCGGTGACGTTTTTCCGCATCGCGCTGATCGTCTCGCGGGCGATGATCCGGCTGCCGATCGCCGCCTGCAGCGGCACCTCGAACATG
>CAZHIV010000101.1:0-9750 GCA_964532675.1 uncultured Planctomycetaceae bacterium | reverse complement strand
GTCAATTCCGAGAGGACGGTCAGGTCGACGCCCGTATCGAATAGCAGCTCTGTGTCCTGAAGCGATCGCGCTCCGCGGAACAGATCGACCTCGACGAACATAGCGCCGCTGTCGATCACCGAGGGCGAGAGCGGATTCTCGTGGAAGTCGAAGCTGAAGATGTCGAAGTTTTGGAGGTAAAACGGACCTTGGAGGAAGCTGGCCGACGGACGTATTCGCAGGTCGGTGCGGCGCAAGATGCCTTCGTCCGCGCCGCTGCCCAGGTCGATGAACTCGACGTTGGGCGTGCGGACCGTGCGGCCCTGGTGCTGAAAGATTTGCGGCTCGCTGTTGCGAATGGCGAAAGCGTGATGCGCGGCGATGGGCAGCCCGAGAATGTTCGGCAACTGCCAATCGAGCCCTCCTTCCAACATTGCGAAGCTGCTTTGTCCGCGCAGGAAGTTGGTGTCCATGGTCAGCGTGGAGCCGTCGCTGCTGCCGTGCCCCAATCCGCCCGCGTAGACGCCCAGCGGATCATTGATTCGCAGGCTGATCGGGCCGCTGGCGCCGAAGATGGTCTGGAAATTCGTGCCGCTGAACCCATCGGGCTCGCCGGAAAAAGGCGTGGCGATGCCAAAGCCGCTGGCGCTGGCGGCCGCGGGCGTGAGGATGTGCGTCGCCGCGCCCGTGTCGAGGATGGCGAGATCGAAAAACGGCGTGCCGCCCGGCCCCATGGGCGTGCCGCTCCAGACGTAGCGCGGGTCGGCAATGAAGAACGTGCCGTCTGGATCGTTATCGAACGTGTCAAACTGCCTCGTGAGGCCCATGCCCACGAAGGGAATAAACCCGCCGAGAGGTACGTCGGCAGCCTCCGCGCGGACCGGCACCATAGCGCAGAAAGCGCCCAACCAGATCGCCGCCGCTAGACGCCAACGCATAATTATCGCCTCTTCCTAGCCTTCAGCCTAGGCGGGTCTGAAAGGCGAGTCAACTAATTTGACTGTTCCGAATGCTCCTGAGGTGTCGGAAGACACGCAGGCAAGCAGAGGGGGGATACAAGGAGATTTTGCTGCCTCATGGTTCCTTGTCTCCCTCTCCTCCTATCCCACCGCGGGTCGGCCGATGCTGTGGTACGTGAAGCCCAGCCGCTGCATCGTCCACGGCTCGTACAGGTTGCGACCGTCGAAGATGACCGGGGCGCGCATTTGGGCGAACATCTCTTTGAATTCGGGCCGCTGGTAATCGCCCCACTCGGTCATGATGGCCAGCGCGTCGGCGCGGTGGACGGCCTCCAGCGGCTTCTCGCAATAGGTCAGTTTTTCGCCGTATTGGCGGCGGACGTTTTCCATCGCCTCGGGATCGTGCACGCGCACGCTTGCGCCCTGTTCGAGGAGCCAGTCGATGAGCACCAGGGCCGGCGCTTCGCGGATGTCGTCGGTCCGCGGCTTGAAGGCCAGGCCCCACACGGCGACGGTTTTGTCGCGCAGCTTGCCGCCAAAGTGGGCCGCGATCGCTTCGATCATGAACCGCTTCTGGTTCTCGTTCACGTCGTCGACGGCGCGGAGCATGCGGGGCTCGATGCCGTGCTCCTCGGCCATCCGCACCAACGCGCGGACGTCCTTGGGAAAGCAACTGCCGCCGTAGCCGACGCCGGGGAAGAGGAACGCGAAGCCGATGCGGCTGTCGTGGCCGATGCCGCGGCGCACGTCGTTGATGTCGGCGCCCATCCGCTGGCAGAGGTTGGCCATCTCGTTGATGAAGCTGATTTTCGTCGCCAACATGGCGTTGGCCACGTACTTGGTCAGCTCGGCGCTTTCGGGCGACATGACGAGGAACGGCTTCTCGGTGCGCAGGAACGGCTTGTATAACTCGTGCAACCGCTCGCCGACGATCTCGTGCCGCACGCCGACCACCACCCGGTCCGGCCGGATGAAGTCGTCGATCGCCGAGCCCTCCTTGAGAAACTCCGGGTTGCTGGCCACGTCGCACTCGCGGCCGGTGTGTTCTTTCAGGCGGGCCATCACTTTGGTGCAAGTACCCACCGGCACGGTGCTCTTGGTGACCACAATGGCGTCCGGCTGCAAATGGGGGGCGATGCTGTCGACCACCGTCCACAGCGCGGTGAGATCGGCGCCGCCGTTGTCGCTTTGCGGCGTGCCGATGGCCAGGAAGACGATCTCCGCGTCGGCGACGGCCGACGCCAGGTCGGTCGTGAAGCGGAGCCGCTCGGCCGACTGGTTCTCGTGAACCATTTCGGCGAGTCTAGGTTCGTAGATCGGGATCTCGCCCGCGCCCAGCCGATCGATCTTGGCCCGGTCGATGTCGACGCAGCTCACGTTATTGCCGCTGTCGGCGAAACAAGTGCCGGTCACGAGGCCGACGTAGCCGGTACCGATGACTGCGATTTTCATGGGAACATCAAAGGGAAGGTGGTTAATTGGGCTAGCGTGGTAAAATAGTCAAAGACCTCCATCATAGCTTTTCGCCAACCGGCGTCGAGATGCGGAAGCCAAATGGGAAGCAGGCGAATTCTGCTTCACTTACAGAACACGGTTTTTTATTGCAAAACTCGGTCATTTTGCGTCGCTGCGTATTAAGGTCGCACTGGAAAAGACGGCTGCCCAGGAGCAGCCGTGACGCGATATTCGGGCACTTATGAGAATTCATGACTCGATTGGGATAGAACGCAGTCAATTCGGCCTCGGCGGACACACTCCGCGGAGGCTCAACCATCGCCTCGCAAACGGGGCTTACGCACAGGCGCACCTGCGATATAGCTGAGGCCATCCGGGAATTAACCCTGTAGGGAACGGCCTCTGTGCCGTTCCGCCGATCTGCACCTAGGCACGGAACGCCGCGGAGGGCGTTCCCTACAATGGCATCGGCTACCTTGAATTCCCGGACACTCTCCTATAGCTCAGCGCGAGGCATAAGTTCAACCGAATTATTTGGCCGGCCACCATTCGTCTGAACGTCGGCCTGGACCGCGCAGTAGTCGTGACGGCGGTCAGTCCACCGAAAGAGGGACAAGCACAATTTGCTCCGAGGACTCCGCAATTTGAGCCAGTCCCCGGCCGTTTTGTTAGAACGCTTAGTGGGAAAATTATTTCATCGCCCAAACGATCAGCCCCAACGCGTTCTTCTTCACTTCTCTCTCGCCATAGCACTGCCAGAAAATGAATCCAGCAGAATTGGTTCCATTTCTTGCCACAGGGGCTTGTAGAATAGCCTCATTCGCGTTTGCGGCGTCTCGCGGTCGGAGGCGTTGACCCACTGGATATAGGTTTCACGTTCGGTGAACCAGAAACACCGATGGCGCTCGACATTCGACTCGTCAAGAAGACTGGGGATATTATGGAGAAGCTCGACTTCAGCCTCAGCCCATTCCAGATCCTGGCAGCGCACCGCCTCCCTTATAGAAATCAGCCCGAATCCAAGCAATTTGCTATAAAGCGTGTTTAATTCGTTCATAATTCGCCTCATTGGCCTTCAAACACATAGGCGGGAAGTTCTGTGATACCTGCTCGACGGGCTGCCTCAACGCGGGTCATGCCGTCCTGGATGATGAGTCGATCGCCAACTTTCTCTACTATAATCGGAGTGTACTTGCTCCAGTCAAATTGCCCATCCGCTGAACTTTTGCCGGATCAGCGTTGGGCCTCGTCACCGGTGGGCTGAGGCTCGCAATACCAACGTCGGTTTGGTTCATCACCGGTTGAAGCGTGCGGAGCGTGGGAATGAGGGTGTTAGGCCTCGGGGACGGCTTCGGCGCTTTCCGGTTCCGCTTCTTCGCGTTCTTCTCTGGGGACGCAGACGATGGCCGCCAGGGTGTCGCCCTCTTCGAGGCTCATGATGCGCACGCCTTGCGTATTGCGGCCGATGGCGTTGAAGTCGCTGACCTTGACGCGCTGGATCTTGCCGCGGGCGCTCATCATCATCAGCTCATCGTCGTCGCTGACGCGCACGACGCCGATGACCGGGCCGTTGCGCTCGGTCGTTTTGATGTCGCGCAGGCCCTTGCCGCCGCGGCGCTGCGTGCGGTAGCGGAAGCCGGACGACGAGCCTTCGGCGTCGTCGTCTTCGGAACCCCCGGCGGAGTCGGGGGCTGACGAGTCTTCCGCGGCCGCTGAAGCGGCCTCGCCGTCGTCCACCCCTCCCTGGCCCTCCCCATCGAGGGGAGGGAGGGACTCGGCATTCGGGCCGAAGGGCGTACGTTTGCCGTAGCCGTGGAGGCAGGCGGTCAGCAGCGTGGCCTCCGGGTCGGCGACGACCATGCCCACCAGGTGGTCGTCCTTGGTGAGGGTGATGCCTTTGACGCCGCTGGTGTTGCGGCCCATGGGCCGGGCGTCGGATTCGTTGAAGCGGATGGCCATGCCCTTGGCAGTGGCCAGCACGATCTCGTCGCCCGGCTTGGTGATTGCCACGTCGACCAGCTCGTCGTCCTCCTTGAGCTTGATGGCGATGATGCCGCTCTTGAGCGGGCGGCTGTAGGCCTTGAGCTCGGTCTTTTTCACCAGCCCCTTGCGGGTGGCCATCATGAGGCAGTGATCGGGCTTGTCGAAGTCGCGCACGGCCCGGCAGTCGGCGATCTGCTCGCCCTCGGCGAGGTTCAAGAGGTTCACGACCGCGCGGCCTTTGCTCTCTCGCGAAAGCTGCGGCAGGTTGTACACCTTCTGCCAGTAGACTTTGCCCTTGTTCGTGAAGAATAAGAGGTAGTCGTGCGTGCTGGTGACGAACAAGTGCTCGACGGGGTCCTCTTCGTCGACCTTGGCCCCCTTGATGCCCTTGCCGCCGCGGCGCTGGGCGCGGTAGACGCTGGCCGGCGTGCGCTTGATGTAGCCGTTGTGGCTGATGGAGACGACCATCGTCTCCTCCTCGATGAGGTCCTCGATATCGACCTCGCCGATCTCCTCGGCGCTGAGCTGCGTGCGGCGCTCGTCGCCGTGCTTGCGAACCAGCTCCTCGCAATCCTCGCGGATGATGGCGTAAATCCTTGCTTCGTCGCCGAGGATGGTCAGGTATTCGCCGACCTGCTCCAGCAGCTTGGCGTGCTCGTCGACGAGCTTTTCCTGTTCGAGGTTGACGAGCTGGCCGAGCGTCATGCGGAGGATGGCGTCGGCCTGCACCGGCGTGAGCGAGTATTGCTCGGCGACGCCGCGCTCGACCTGGTACTGGGCGAAGCCCGCCTCGCCGAGGGCCCGCTGCAAGAGGGCGGCCGGCGTTTTGATCTGCATCAGCGATTCTTTCGCTTCTGCCTGCGAACGGGAGGCGCGGATCACGCGGATCACCTCGTCGATGTTGGCGTGGGCCAGCAGCAGGCCCTGCACCGTGTGCTTGCGGCGGCGGGCCCGGGCCAGCAGGAACTGCGTCCGCCGGCGGATCACCGTCAACCGGTGGCGGATGAACTCCTGCAGCATCTCCTTGAGCGAGAGCGTCCGCGGCTTGCCGTCGACCAAAGCCAAGAGGATGATCGAGAACGAATCCTGCACAGGCGAGAACTTGTAGAGCTGGTTCAGCACGACGTCCGGATCGGCGTCCTTCTTGAGATCGATCACCAGGCGGACGGGCTCCTTGAGATCGCTCTCGTCGCGCACTCCGGCGATGCCCGAGATGCGGCCTTCGGAAGCGGCCTCCGAGATCTTCTTGTGCACCGCGTCGCGCGACTGCTGGTAGGGGATGTCGTTGACGATAATGCGGTAGCGGTCGCCCTTGCGCTGCTCGATGGTCGTCTTGGAGCGGACGACGACCGTGCTGCGGCCCGTCTCGTAGCCCTTCCAGATGGCCGTCTTGCCGCAGATGATGCCGCCGGTGGGGAAGTCGGGCCCGGGGATGTATTCCATCAGCTCCTGCACGGTGAGGTGCGGATTGTCGATCAGCGCGACCACTGCGCGGCAGACTTCGCCCAGGTTGTGCGGCGGGATCGAAGTGGCCATGCCCACCGCGATGCCCGAGCCGCCGTTCACCAACAGGTTCGGCAGCTTCGAAGGGAGGACGGTCGGCTCGCTGCGGCTCTCGTCGTAGTTGGGGACGAAGTCGACCGTGTCGAGCTTGATGTCGTCGAGCAGCAGGGCGGCGAAGGCCGACATGCGGGCTTCGGTGTACCGCATGGCCGCGGGCGGCAGGCCGGCCACCGAGCCGAAGTTGCCTTGCTTATCCACCAGCGGGTAGCGGGTATTCCATTCCTGGGCCATGCGCACGAGCGTCGGGTAGATCACCTCCTGGCCGTGCGGGTGGTAGTTGCCCATCGTCTCGCCGGCGATCTTTGCACACTTGGCGCGGGCCCCGCCAGGCGACAGGTTGAGATCGTTCATGGCCACGAGCAGGCGGCGTTGCGAAGGCTTGAGGCCGTCGCGCGCATCGGGCAGCGCGCGGCTGACAATCACGCTCATCGCGTAGGTGAGGTAGCTCTCCTTGAGCTCGTCCTCGATCGGCAGGTCGATGAGGCGGGCGGCGATCGCTTGCTCCTGGGGGTCTTCGGGCGGCGTCGGGGCATCGGTCGACACGGGCCAATCCTTTCAACGGGCGGGAGCGACGTCGGGCGGCGGATCCGGTCCGTCCGAAATGCTGTCGCTGGCGTGCAGGAGGGACCGAATCGTCCGTCCTGCGAGCGGCAAAACACACTTAAAATCTACCAATTTTGCTCCCCGCCAACAACTGGACGGCAAGCAAACGCGCCGCCGAACGAAATACCTTGAAGCATGGACGTAGCGGAATTCGCAAGAATTCCGACACACTGATGTCTGGCGACTTCAGCTACCCATGACGGCCGGGAAACTGACCTGGAATTCAACCCGCGGTCTCCTAGAATGATGAGTCTTGCCGGCGGGCACGGCCGCGTGCCGGTCGCCCTGCAGCGCGGTCCGATCTATTGACGACGTGGAGAGCAGTGGATGGCCAAAACTTCGCCGAGCGACGAAACCGCGGTGGAAATCGACTTGAAGGATCCGCGGCTGGCGGCCTTTCTGGCCTGGCTCGTGCCGGGGCTGGGGCACATGTACCAGGGTCGCACGGGGAAGGGCATCCTGTTTTTTGCGTGCATTGTCGGCACGTTTCTGTACGGCTTTTACATCGGCGGCGGGCGCGTCGTGTACGCGTCGACGGAGGACGTGTTCTCGCGGCAGTTCCTGGAGCGCTGGCAATACGTGTGCCAGGTTGGCGTCGGCTTGCCGGCGCTGCCGGCGCTCGTGCAGCGGGTCCGTGTGGCGGACCACAAGAAACCGCTGATCGCGGATTGGTTCATGCGTCCGCCCTATAAGAACCCGCCGCCCGACATGCCGCGGGGCTTTCAGTCCGAGGACCAGTCGGACCCGAGCCGCCGCGTACAACATCCCGACGAGCTGGCCAAGTGGAACTACGACCTGGGCGAATACTTTGAAATCGGCACCGTGTTCACGGTAATCGCCGGGCTGCTCAATATCCTGGCGATCTTCGACGCCTGGGGCGGTCCGCTCGTCGTGCCGCCGGAGGAGGAAAAAAAGGGCAAGGATAAGGGTTCATCGCCGGCCAACAGCGAGGATGCGAAGTGATGGTGGAAGTTTTGCTGTCCCATGTGGCTGTTTGGCCTTTGCTGTCGGTGTCGCTGGGCCCGCTGCGGCTGTGGTACGCTGTGCCGCTGGTGGTGAGCGTGAGCCTCGTGTGCGCCGCCACGCGGCACGAAGAGATGGGGCCGATCGTCGCCCACGCCGTGCGGTTCGCCGTCTGGATCGTCGTCTTCATGGCCGTGGTGCTGGCCGTGATCCAGTTCTTAACGTGGCTGCAGTAAAGAGTCGCTTCCACATTGCGAGCCGCCGGGCTTGTCCCGGCGGGGATCAACCCCGCCGCTCGCGCACTGCCGCAAAGCTCGCGTTTAGCGGCGCCTACTTCTTTACCTTCTTCGGCTTGCAGAGGAGCTTCTTCTTCGCGGCCGCGGCGCCGCACTCCTTGCAGCGGAAATCGCCCGGCTTGGGCTTGCGGTTCGGCTTACCGTATTGGCAGGGCATCGCGCGCCTGGAAGGGGGTATTGGGAATGGGACTTCATTATACGGCGGACCGCCGGCGCTGTCTGGGCGCTGGGCGGCAAAAACTGGGCGGCAAAAATCGTGCCTGGCGGTGACAAGTTATCGCGGCTTCGGCCAGGGATCAGCGCAGCGGCACGCTGGTAGGCGGCGCTCTCCGTTCGACGGCGTTCGACGCCGCTACGCCGCGGGCAGGGGTGGAACCGCACTCTGCGCCGACGGCCTGCATCAGGCCTTTCATGTAGCCGGCCGCGTAGAGGCGGCCCAGCATTTCGTAGCCGGGCGTGTCGTTCGCTTCGCCCGCCATCGACGGCGCGTGGTCGGGGCGAATCACGCCCGCAAAGCCGATTTTGTGGTACGTTCGCATCACGGCCGGCATGTCGATTTCGCCGTTGTCGTGGAACGTCTCCCGAAACAGGCCCGCGCGGCCGGCGACGTTGCGGAAGTGGGCGAAGTGGATGTGCGGGGCCAGCCGGCGGATGCCCTCGACCGGGTCCTGGCCCGCGGGAAACAGGCTGCCCTGGCAGTAGCAGAGCCCGCTCGCCGGGCTGGGCACCAGGTCGACGACCCGCTGCAGGGCGTCGTGGCTGATGATGATTCGCGGCTGGCCGCGGAGCTCCGGCAGCGGCGGATCGTCCGGGTGCAGGGCGAGCTTGATGCCGGCGTCCTCGGCCACGGGAACGATCCGCTCCAGGAAGTACTCCAGGTTTTCCCACAGCGTGTCGGCGGGCGTCGGCGCGTGGTCGACCGGCGTGGCGTCGGTGCAGTTCTGCTCGATGTATCGCAGGTCGAACGCGGTCACCTTCGCGCCGCCGCGTTCCGGCACGTCGCAGCTCGTGCGCTGCCAGTCCTCGTCGGGCATCCAGTTGTAGCAGAGCACTTCCATCGAGGCTTCGGCCATGTTGCGGATGAGCGTCTTGAAGTCTTCGAGCTGCTCGTCGCGGCCGGGCAGGTTGTGGACCAGCTTCAAGTGGGGCAGCTTCCGCTCGACGTGCGTTAGCCGCATGCCGAACGACTCGACCCGCCGCTTGAGCGCGAGCAGCGGCGCGAGCTCCAGGCCGGGGAAAATAGTGACGACGTCCGATACGCCCACCTGCGCGGCGAGCTGCAAGTTGCGGTCGGACAGCGGCGCAATGATCATTCCAAGTCGCATGGCGGTGAAAACGTGTGTACGACGATTCGGTAATTACACTGTTCGGAGATTATTCCTGTAGGGAACGGCCTCTGTGCCGTTCCGCGGCCTCACGTGTTCGCGGAACGCCACGGAGGGCGTTCCCTACAGGTACTCGCAATTTTGTATTTCTGAATTGCCTCAGATAATCGACTGCGATTAAGGAGTTGCTTCGAGCTTCCCGTTCATGCGGCGCCGGATACCGAGGGGGTTTGCGGCCTGCAGCTCCGGCGGCAGGGCGGCGTCGGGAAAGTTCTGGTAGCAAACGGGGCGCACGAAGCGAAGGATGGCCCGCGCACCGACCGAGGTAATGCGCGGATCGGTGGTCGCGGGGTACGGTCCGCCGTGGACCATCGCGTCGCCCACTTCGACGCCGGTGGGAAACTGGTTGGCCGTAGCGCTGCGTGCGGAACAGGTAGTACTTGCCGTGCCGGGCGACGACGTGCGGGCACTCGGCCGCCCATTGGTTCACCCGGGCGCGGCCGACGAACGACACGGTGGTCGATTCGCTCCACTGCTTGAGGGCGCAAATCAGCGGTCGGAAAATCATAGTTTGTCGCGGCATCGATATCTAATTAGAACCGGTTTCAATAAACATTAGTGGCA
>CAZHIV010000100.1:0-7714 GCA_964532675.1 uncultured Planctomycetaceae bacterium | reverse complement strand
CGATCGTGCGCGAGCTGGCCAACCGCGGCTATCGCGTTGCGATTCACGCCAACACTTCGCTCGACCGCGCTCAGGAGCTGGCGGTAGAGCTTGGCAAGTCGGGGCAGGAAGCGGCCGCGTTTGGCGCCGATTTGCGCGACGAAGAGGCCACCCGGGCGATGATCGACCGCGCCCGCCGCCATTTCGGCCGGCTCGATGCGATGGTGAATAGCGCCGCCATCTGGTCGCCCACGCCGCTGGCCCTCACGGCGGCCGACGACGTACGGCGATTCTTTGAAATCAACGCCGTCGCGACGTTCGTCTGCTGCCAACACGCCGGCCTCATCATGGCCGAGCAAGACACGGGCGGCGCGATCGTCAACGTCGGCGACTGGGCCGTCGAGCGCCCTTATCGCGACTACGGCGCGTACTTCGTTTCCAAGGCGACGATCCCCACGATCACGCGGATGTTCGCCGTCGAATTAGCACCAAAAGTGCGAGTGAATGCCGTGCTCCCCGGCCCCGTGCTGATGCCCGATAGCCTGTCACCCGCAGAACGGCAACGCGCCATCGCGGGCACGCTCGTCCAACGGGCCGGCCGCCCGGAAAACGTCGCCCAGGCCGTCGCCGCGTTGCTGGAAAACGATTTCATCACCGGCGCCTGCCTGCCGGTCGACGGCGGCCGCACGATCGCGGCAGATCTTGCAAGCGGATAGTCACCGCCAGCTTTAATGGACTGACTTTTGCCGCACAGTCTCCCAGTCAATTGGTGGCCTATAATCATGATTTCGCGTTATAATTGAATTGCAGCAGTCACCGGAAGCTAATGGCGAGCCATCCCAACAAGCACATCCGCGCGGCCGTTGAATATGCCGTTAACCACGGCTGGACATTGAAAAAGGCTGGCGCGCGAGCGAATGTTTGGGGTCGCTTGTACTGTCCGCGGGCTGATCGGACCGGATGCACGAAGGCTGTTTACTCCACGCCGCGAGTCCCAGAGGATCACGCCAAAGACATTCGACGTGCGATTGATCGGTGTCCACATGTGCCGTGAATCATAAAAGTGGTGCAGTCGCCATGAACAAATACGAATTCACCTTGATTCTCAAGGATTCGCCGGAGTTGACCGAGGAGATCGCCGACCGACTCTTTGAAGCCGGCTGTAATGACGGAAGCCCGGGCACATGTGATGGCGTCTTCGCAATCGATTTCCACCGAGCCGCCAACACGCTTGAAGAAGCCATCAATTCGGCCATTGCGAACGTGAAGTCAGCCGGCCACGAAGTCGAACGTGTGGAAATAGAAGCTGGCGCATTGCGACGGCCGGCCTGACTGGGCAACCCAAGGCGCCCAGGGGTTTATGCCTGCGTCACGCCCGGCTCGCCGGGCTCGACGACGAAGGAGGCCCGCGTTTTGATCGGGGCGCCCGGGCGGCTGACGTATTCGACGACGCGGTAGTCGCTCTGCCATTTCTCCGGCGTCACGATACAGCGGACGTAGCCCCGCTCGCCGTTGTAGAAGCGGACCGCCGGGTTTTGCGACGTGATTGCCTCCGAGTTGTCGAGCTTCTCCGCGCCGTCGCCGGCACTGGAAATGGAGGTGCCCATGAACTCGGTGGCCACGATGGGCGTGCCCGATTCGCGGTCGTCGAGGCGGAGCTCGTTGACCCAGTTGGCGTGCGAGTCGCCGGTGAGGACGATCGGGTTGGCGATCTGGCGCTCCTGGAGGAATCGCATGAGCCGGCCCCGCTCGTGCACGTAGCCGGGCCAGCCGTCCATGTAGTACCCGCCCGGATTGCGAACCATGGCCATCATCACTTGCTGGCCCAGCACGTTCCACTGGGCCGTCGAGCGGAGCAGCGAGGCCTGCAGCCAGCCGAACTGGCGCGGGCCCAGGAGCGTGCCTTTTGGTGAAAGGGCATCGCCGGAGAGCTCGCGCATGCCGTCGCCGTTCGGTTGGTCGGTGCGGTATTGGCGCGTGTCGAGCATGAACAGCTCCGCCAGTCGGCCGAACGACAACGTGCGGTACAGCCGCATATCGGAACCGCGCGGCAGCGACCGCCGCCGCAACGGCATCATCTCGTAGTAAGCCTGGTAGGCGTTCGCCCGGCGGATGAGGAAATCGACCGGGTCGACGCCAGCCTCCTCCGAGCAATCGTTCGCACAATTGTTGTCGAACTCGTGGTCGTCCCAGACAACCATCCAGGGACAGCGGCCGTGCATACCCTGCAGGAAGGAGTCTGACTTGTACTGTGCGTGACGTATGCGGTAATCGTCGAGCGACTGGATTTCCCGCCCCAGGTGCTTGCGGACTCGGCCGTCCTGCCCCCCGTACTCGTAGATGTAGTCGCCCAGATGGAGCACCAGGTCTAGCTCTTCCTGCGCCATATGCTCGTAGGCCGTGTACAGCCCGGATTCATAGTGTTGGCAGGAAGCGAAGGCGAAGCGAAGCTCCGCCGGATTCGAATCTCGCGGCGGCATCGTACGCGTGCGGCCGACGGGGCTCTGGGCATCGCCCGTGCGGAAGCGGTACCAATACCAGCGGTCCGGCTCGAGGTTGTCCACTTCGACGTGGATCGAATGGGCGAGCTGCGGCGTGGCCACGGCGGTGCCGCGGGTCACGACATCGGCCATCGCCTCGTCGCGGGCGACCTCCCAGGCGACTTCGATGTTTTCCGGCTCCAGTCCGCCCGCAGGCTCCAGCGGCCGCGGCGCGAGCCGCGTCCACAGCACAACGCCGCGCTCGGTCGGATCGCCGGACGCCACGCCGAGGCTGAACGGGTCCGCCGCGAAATGGGTGGACCCTTTCGCTGCCGTGGCTCGCTGCCCTAGCCAGGGCACCGTCGAGAGACTGGCCGCGTAGGCCATGAACAACCGCCGGCTGAGGCCTCCCTCGTACCGCACGGCCTCGTGTAACTTCGACACATTGAGCATCGTGAAAAATCCTTTGTTGCTAGGAGTACGCCGACGACTCGTCAACGCCCCAGTTTAAGCTGAAAAGGTTAAGATTTGAAGGATCGCGGCATGCGTCGCGGCTAAGGCCGTTTCGCTGTTCCAGGTAGCCAATTCGCGTGACTTCGCGATCAGAAAGCCGTTCCATTACCGCAGCTAGCTGACCTTGCTCTGCCGGCCGCCGCTCTCTATCATCCCCGTCCCCAGATTCCAGAATCCGCACTCGCATCTCGCGTGGCGGCGAGTAGCACCGGACTATCATTTGAGAAGGATTTCACCGTGACGAGCGAACCAGCGACGACCCTGGTAGAACTGGCAACCTTAGTAGGTGGACGAATCCACGGCGACCCGGCGACCGCGATCCGCGGCGCCGCGGTTCTCGACGAGGTGGCGGACGGCCAGATCACGCTCATCGATCATGCGGACCGCGCGAAGCGCCTGGCTGCAACCCGGGCGGCGGCGGTCGTGCGGCCGGAAAAGGTCGCTTGCGACTGGCCTGCGGCGATCGTCGTCGGCGACGTCCACGCGGCGTTTGCCGCGATCATCGGCCACTTTCGCCCGCCGCGGATCCGCGCCGAGGCGGGAATTCATCCGCAGGCGATCATCAGTCCTTCCGCCCGATTGGGCAACGGCGTGAACGTGCACGCCGGCGCCACGATCGGCGACGACTGCCAGGTCGGCGACAGCACCACGATCCTGCCCGGCGCGCATTTGCTTGCGGGCTGCCAGATCGGCCGCGACGTATTGATCGGCCCCGGCGCGATGCTGTACGAGAACACGATCGTCGGCGACCGCGCCATTCTCCACGGAGGCGCGGTAATCGGCGCTTACGGCTTCGGCTATTCCCAAGCCGGCGGGCGGCATGTGCTTTCTGCGCAGCTCGGCTACGTGCGGATTGAAGCGGACGTGGAAGTCGGCGCCGCGACAACCATCGACCGCGGCACGTATGGTGCGACCACCATCGGCGAAGGCACGAAGATCGACAACCTCGTGCAGATTGCCCACAACTGCCGGATCGGCCGCCACAACCTCATTTGCGCCCAGGTCGGCATCGCCGGCAGCACGGTCACGGGGGACTACGTGGTGATCGGCGGCCAGGCCGGCTTGCGCGACCATGTGCGCGTCGGCGCCGGCGCGCGGCTCAGCGCGATGGCCGGAATCATCAACGACGTGCCGGAGGGCGCGGTGATGATGGGCATCCCCGCTACGCCCGAGCGAGAGCAGAAGCTCAAGCTGGCGGCGCTGGCGAAACTGCCCGAAATGCGGCAGGAATTCAAGGCCATGCGGCGAGCGATCGCCGACTTGCAAAAAACGGCCGGCGGGCAACATAAATCACGCGATACGGACCAGGCCGCATGAGCGAGACGCGACGAATCGGATTGCTCGCCGCGTGGGGCCGCTTCCCGCTGTTGGTGGCCGAGGCGCTGCGGCGGCAGGATTACCACGTCAGTTGCGCGGGCGTAGCCGACATGGCCGACCCAGAGTTGCGGTCGCTGTGTCAGGATTTCCAGTGGGTCGGCTGGGCAAGCCTGGGCCGGACTATCCGCTTCTTCCGCCGCTGCGGCATCGAGCGGGCGACGATGGCCGGAAAGTTTCACAAGGTGGTTATCTACCAACCGGGCGTGGCATGGCGGCATTTGCCGGATTGGACGTTTCTCAAGACCTTCTACCGGTATTTCATTACGCGTCAACACGACAACAAGGATGATGCATTGCTGGGCGCCATCGTGGGTGCGTTCGCGGCGAAAGGGATCGTGTTTCAACCGGCGACCGACTTCGCCCCGGAGCTGCTCGTGAAAAACGGACAAATCGCCGGCCGGCCACCTTCTCCGCTCCAGGAGAAAGACATCGAATTCGGTTGGAACCTGGCCAAGCAAATGGGCCTGCTGGACGTCGGCCAGAGCGTTTGCGTGAAGGACCGGGCCGTGCTTTCCGTGGAAGCGATCGAAGGCACCGACGCGTGCATCCTCCGCGCGGGCGAGCTGTGCAAAAAGGGCGGGTTCACCGTAGTCAAAGTGGCCAAGCCGCAGCAGGACATGCGCTTCGACGTGCCGACCGTCGGCGTGCGGACGTTGCGGACGATGGTCGCGGCGGGCGCCCGGGTGCTGGCCATTGAGGGCGACCGCACGATTCTTCTCGACGACGAAGAGTTTCGCGAGTTTGCCGCGTATCATAAGCTCACCGTCGTCGCCCTGCCCGGTCGCCCGGCAGCCGAGGCGGCGGCTTGAACAAACGGCTTTAGCCGTAAGCATTTGCCCGCGCCCTGGCCACTGCTCTGTGTTGCGGCTGGTTCGTATAATGGGGCTTTCGCCGCGCCATGCCGTTCGATCCCGCCCACGAATCGCACCAACGAGCCGCCGATGGAACGTATCGACACCGGGAGCGAACGGCCGGCAAGTCGACCGCGGAGCATCGAGCGGGCCGAGGTTGCCGGGCTGGCGGCGAAGATCGCCCAATTGCCCCACGATGGACCGCCGCTCGCCGATCGCGAGGCGGCCGGCGGCCGGCCGGGAACCAGCCCCAGGCGGCGTTCGCGCATTCGCCGCTGGTCGTGGTGGATGATCTATTTCATTGCCTGGATGGCAACGCTGGGATTGGGTGTCGTGGCGGCACTGAGGATTTTCTATCACGACGGCAATTTCGTCCTGACCTGCCTTAACGCTTTTACGCGGTACGTTTATCTTCCGGCCTATTTGTGCCTGATTTGGGCCGTGTGGCAGCGGCGCTGGGCTCTCGCGCTTGCCGGCTCCTGCGTAGTCCTTTGCCACGTTGCCTGGATGGCGCCGAGCTTGCTTCCGGATCGCCGGTTCGATGCGCCGGCCGCCGCCGCGGCCGGCTCGCCACCCATTCGCATCTTTTTCGCCAATGTACTGCTAACCAATCGCAACTGTGACGCAATCCTGCAAGAGATTGCATCCGTCGACCCCGACATCATCGTGGTGGCGGAGTGGGGTTCGCTTTGGCACAAGGCGTTTGTGCAGTTGCCCCTCGCCGCAGACTACGTTCACGGCCTCAGCCTGGTGCAACCGCGGTATGGGCAAGTCAACGTCTTCTCCAAGCTGCCTCTGGAGCGCGAAATGCAGAACTGGGTCACCGGCCGACTCGTGCGGACGATCGACGTTCAGCTCGGCTCGCAAACGCTTCGGATCATAGCACTGCATGCGCCGCGACCGATGCACCTTTCTACGTTTGACTATTTCAGCTATTGGAACCAGATGATTCCCGTGTTAGCGACGGAGAACGGCCCGCTCGTGGTCGTCGGCGACTTCAACGCCACTCAGCATTCGCTCGTGTACGACAGGCTGCAGGCGCTCGGCCTGCGCTCGGCGCACGACGACCGCGGCCGCGGCTACGCCACGACGTGGCCAAACGACACGGTTTTGCCGGCGCTGATTCGAATCGACCAGGCTTTCTTGTCGCCGGAGGTCGAATGTCAACGGATCGCCGAGGGGCAAGGCTTGGGATCCGATCACAAGCCGCTCATCTTCGAAGTGCGAGTCCGCGAGAGTGTCCATCGAGCGGCCGCCGACCAGGCGGAATCCTATTAGACCAGACTGCGTTTGGCCGATGGGACATGCGCACCCCCCGCCCCGTTGGGTGCGACAGGGCTGTCACGGGGCGTTGAATTTTGCCGCAAATGGCTCATGAGAAAGACGTTGCGCTCGCAGGCCCTGCCCGCATTGTCTGCCCTACAACCGGCAGATAATGCTCGACGCGAAGGGCCGTCCAGGAATCCGTCGGCCTTGCCCTCCAAATTTATTGAGGTATTCCACAGGATGGATAGAATGGCGGTATAGGCGCGGCGGCGGAGGCCCGACCGCGCACGGGAACGGCGAATCGACACCTGATAACCCGATGGGACGCTCGTGAGGCAGCTTACGTTTGGACTCTTTCCGCGGCTGGCCGCGCGCCGGACGGGCATTGATGTCGTTCCGAGTGGAGTCCAACGGGCGAATGATTCGGCGCTGAGGCTCGTCGACGTCTGCGAACAGAGAAGATATGGTCCAATCAACCCCCGCCCCCTCCATCGAGTCGCTCTTAGACTTGGCGCCGGAAAAACCCGATAGTTGGGTTTTGGGCTCGAATCCCAAGGTGAATCGCATTGCGCGCCACGTGGAACGCGCGGCGGACGTCGAATGTACGGTGCTGGTCAGCGGCGAGACCGGCACCGGCAAAGAACTATGGGCCCGCCTGCTGCATCGCTTAGGCCCGCGCCGCGACAAACCGTTCGTCCCGGTCAACTGCGCCGCGCTTACGGCCACCCTGGCGGAAAGCCAATTGTTCGGCCACGAAAAGGGCGCGTTTACCGGCGCGGCCGGCCGCAGCCTCGGCGTGTTTCGCGCCGCCGAGGGCGGCATCGTCTTTCTCGACGAAGTCGGCGAGATGCCGCTCGAGCTCCAGCCGAAGCTGCTCCGCGCTTTGCAGCAGCACGAGGTGACGCCCGTCGGCTCCTCGATGCCGGTCCACGTGAACGTGCAAGTGGTGGCCGCAACGAACCGCGACCTGGAGCTGGAGGTCGTGGAAGGGCGTTTCCGCGAGGACTTGTATTACCGGCTGAACATGGTCGAGTTCCACGTGCCGCCGCTGCGTCACCGGGTGGACGATATCCCGCACTTCGTCGATTTCTTTTCGCGGAAGTTCGCGGCCCGCTACCGCCGGCCGTTGTGGAAGCCCACCCACGAAACGCTGCGGCAATTCTGCGAGTATCGTTGGCCGGGCAACATTCGCCAATTGGCCAATATCATCGAGCAGTCGTACGTGCTCGATTGCGAGCCACGGCTGCC
>CAZHIV010000099.1:0-9269 GCA_964532675.1 uncultured Planctomycetaceae bacterium | reverse complement strand
GATAATCACGGTCGAAGGCGGCGGATTGGCCGGATCGTACGGCCCTTCCACCTTCAGCCGGTCGAAGCAGATGAAGTTGTAAATGGCCAGGGGCGCTAGCTGGATCGTATCGACCGGAATCCCCGCCTCCTCCAGCGGCTTGAGCGCTCGGGCGACCTGGTCGCGCTTCATCGCAAACAGGCCGACTTCCGTCTCGATCGCGTAGCCTTCCTCTTCGCTGCCCACGAGGGGCTGGTAGTCCCAGACGACGTCCTCCAGGGCGAAGGGAATTTGCTGCCGGGCTTCGTACTTGACGATGTCGGGGATTTTCTTCCGCTCGACCGGCGGCAGCTTGATGAACCGCGCCAGCCCGCTCTGGCCGGGCACGGCGATCGCCACGCTGTCTCCCTCCACGTCGTTGCGGGAGACAAACTGCTGCAGCGCTTCGCGAACCAGCTCGTCGCGATTGGCTTCCGGCTGCGTGAGAATCTTGGGGTACTCGATGTAATCGAAGGCCTCGACCACGAGCCGGTTGTCGTCCTTCTCGTGCGGACGGCAACGCAGCGCTTTGAGCGCGCACTGGCCAATGTCGATACCCCAGACGGCGTTGGTCTTCGCCATAACCGAGAGTCCCTGTTCCGTTGATTTCGAGCGGGGTGACTAGGAAAAAACCCGCCACGGCAGCGGTCGACGCCTCGGCGACCGCGCCTCTCTGTTATTTCTTTATTCGCATCCTATGCGCCAAGCCGGGCGCGAAGCCAGCGGTTGGCCTCAAGCATCGGCGGCGCAAGGGCTTGCGGCGGGCTGAGTAGTCCGCCACACGTTGCGGCAACCTTCATTGTACTCGTCGTTCCGGCTTTGGGTAGCACATGCTGCAAACGGCATAACTTGCGCGATCGGCGAGCCGCCGGGCTTGTCCCGGCGGGATACCGGGTTTGTCCCGGCGGGATAAACCCGCCGGCTCGCTGCCGTTTTTTCGCGTGGCGGCGGCGGCGGCTCGTCACTTTCGCCTTAAGACTTTGCCAATTAGTATCTTACGTGTATGAGCTTCCGCCGCGCCTCACTGCTTTTGCCCTGCGACCACCTCGACGATCTGCCGACGCACCTTGCCGGGCGCGAGGCCGCCGATCTGCTCGCCGCCTGGACAGCCCTCTGGCACCCGGCGCTCCTTGATGCGACCGGCGCATTACCCGGCTGGCACCCGGCCGACAATCCGCCCGACCCGGCCGAGTTGGAAGGCGAGCTGGTCCTGTTGCCGTCGTCCAGCCGGCGGCAGCTTGCCGGTGATTGGTGCGACCGGGTCCGGGCCGCAAGTCCTTCGAAGCCGTTGCTCGTGGAAGCGGCCGCGTCGCGGGCGCAGACGATCGCCGCCGCGCTTCGTGCGGCCGAATTGGAAGCAACCAACGTCTCCGCCGACGGCGTGGCCGATTTCCTGGCACTCGGCCACGCGCACCTGCAGGTCGAAATGCTGACGCGCGCCATGCACTACGCTTCGGTACTCGACACCGAGCAATTCACCAGCGCGACAGTCGCCGCGGCCCGCGCCGTCGCGGCCGGCGACGACGAGCTGACTAACCTGGAACTGGCCCGCGCTTTCGACCTGCTGACCGACGCCCGCAATCACGTTTACGCGGTGGACTTTTACATCGTCGATGTCACGCTATTGGCGCCATCCACGCTAGGGGAGGCACTGCGGACGAAGCTGGCATCCGGCTCGCCGACGAGCGTGCTGGTTACCGGCGAGCTGCTCGAGCAGATGGCACGCGAGGAGCCGGCGAGCCTCGCCGAGCTGCGCCGCGCGATCGAAGCGGGCACGGCCTGCGCCATTGGCGGATTCTCTCACGGCGGCGGGAATTCTTGGGAATCGCCGGAGACCATCCTGCGCGAGCTCGAACGGGCCCAGCAAACGGCGCGGACACATCTCGACCGCGAAATCGAGGTGTTCGCCCAATTCGAGGCCGTCTTCTCGCCGCCGTTGCCGCAGGTCCTTGCCGGCATGGGCTTTCGCGGCGCGCTCCATGCCTCTTTCGACGGCAGCCGGCTGCCCAAGCCGGACCAGTGCAAAACGTGGTGGGGGCCGGCGGGCGCGGCCATTCAGGCCTTGGCCGCGACGCCGCTCGACGTGGCCCGGCCCGAAACCTGGCTTCGGTTCGGCGAGCGGGTCGGCGACACCATTGCCCGCGACCACGTGGCGACGATCCTGCTGGCCGGCTGGCCCGGCATGGCCAGCGAATACTACGACGATCTGCGCCGCGCGGCCCGTTACGGGCCCGTCTTGGGCAAGCTGGTCACGCTCGAAGAATATTTTCGCGTCACCCGCGAACCGGACGAGTGGACGACGTTTGATCCGCGCGAGTATCGGTTCCACTTGGGCGGCGAACCGTGCGGCCAAGTCGTCGACGTTTACCGCGCGCACGTGCACGACATGGCTAGCCGTGTTACGGCACTTCTGGCGACCGCGGTCGGATTGAACGCCGCTGATCGACAAGCCGGCGGCGAAGGTGTGCCGGATCGCCGCGTGGTCATCAATCCGTGGAACTTTGCATTTCCGCAGTTTGTCGGCTTCGATCCGTTGAATTTCGACGAGGTGGTCCCGGCCGAGCAGGCTATCGCATTGCCGGACGTGCCCGGCTGCGGCTATGCGAGTATTGCCGCTACAGCGCCGCCGTCTCCCATGGCGCTCGCCGAAGGCCGCACGCTGCGCAACGAATCGCTCGAGCTGACCGTCAGCGACGCCACGGGCGGGATCCAATCGCTGCGCACCCATCGCGATCGCAGCACGCGCATCTCCCAGCGGCTGGTCTTTTATCAGTCCGGCCAAGATGAGGCCCACGAAACGAAAATGGTCGCCGAGCGGCTGGAAATTACGCGCAATGACGCCGTCGTGGGGCAGATCACCTCCGGCGGCCGGTTGCTCGACCGGAACGACCAGACGCTGGCGAACTTCACCCAAACGATGCGCGTAGTGCGCGGACTGCCCGCGGCGATTGTCGACGTGCAGCTTGACATCGAGCGGCTGCCGGAGGGCGGCATTTGGAGTAGCTACTTGGCCAGTCGGATCGCTTGGGCAGACGACGCCGTCGCGCTGGGCCGCGGCATGCAATGGACGGCACAGGAAACCGAGCGCGAACGCATCGAATCGCTCGAATGGGTCGAAATCGACGACGGCATCGGCACGGTGACGTGTTTTCCACTGGGCCTTCCCTTCCATCGCCAGGCAGGCCCCACGTGGCTCGATTCGCTATTCGTCGTGCCGGGCGAAACGCGACGGCGGTTCCAGTTCGCGCTGGGAATCGATGAAAAGTATCCCACGCAGACGGCGTTGGGGCTGATCGCCGCCGGCAACCGGAGATCGATCGAACTGCCGACGGCGCCGCACTCGCCGACCGGCTGGTTCCTGCACGTGGGGGCGAAGAACGTGCTCGTGACGCACGTCGAGGCGTTTGAGCAGCCGAGGTCCGGAATCCGCCTGCGGCTGCAGGAAACCGCGGGCCGCGACACGCGCTCCACGCTCGCCGCGTTCCGCCCGTTCCACGCGGCCCGAACCACCGATTTCCGCGGCCAGCCGACTGGAGTATTATCAGTGATCGAGGGCCGCGCCGAATTCGACATCGGCCCGTACCGCTGGATCCAGATTGAAGCCGAATGGTGAGTGGGTCGAGGGTCGAGAGAGTTGAGGGTTGAGGGCCAGACAATCATCCGGCGCGCTTGGCCCTCGACCCTCGACCATAGACTCTCGACTCCGCTGACCTCTGTCTTCTGACCCCCGACCTCCGGCCTCCGACCTCCGACCTCTCCCGATGATCGTCACCATCGACGGACCCGCCGGCGCCGGAAAGAGCAGTGCGGCTCGTGGTTTGGCGCGGAGGCTTGGATTTCGGTTCCTCGACACGGGCGCGATGTACCGCGCCGTGACGCTGGCGGCGCGCGAGCGGGGGCTCGACCTGGCCGACGGCGAGCAACTGGCCAGGCTGGTGGAGGAGATTCGCGTCGAGCTGGCCGGCGACCGCGTGCTGGTGGAGGGCCGCGACGTAACGGACGCCATCCGCAAATTCGAGATCGCCGTGGCCACGCACTACGCGGCGGATAACCCGGCCGTGCGGGCGCAGCTCGTCGGTTGGCAGCGTTTGGCCGCCGCGGGCAGCGACGTGGTGACCGAAGGCCGCGACCAGGGCACCGTGGTTTTTCCTGAAGCCGAGTGCAAGGTTTTTCTCACGGCGGCCGAGGACGAGCGGGCCCGGCGACGCCATGCCGATCTGCTCGCGCGGGGCGAGGACATCCCCTTCGACGAAGTGCTTGCCAACCAGCGTTTGCGCGACTACCGCGACGCGGCTCGGCCCGTCGGCGCGCTGGTAAAGGCCACGGACGCCATCGAAGTCTCCACCGACGGGCAATCGGCCGACGAAGTGATTGCCCGCCTCGAACAGATCGTGCGCTCCAAAAAATGACGCGACGCAACGGCGGAGAGCATAGTGCGGAGAACGAAGGCCCAGAAAAACACTCTGGCCCTCCGCCCTCCGCCCTCGGCCCTCCGCCCTCCGCCTTCCGCCCTCCGCTCTCCGCCGTCGCCTCTCAGCTCTGGTACTCGCTGCTATGGTGCCTGTGCTGGGTCGTGAGCCAGGCGTGGTTTCGATTTCGGTATGCCGGCCGGGCGCGCGTGCCGGCGACGGGGCCAGTCCTTCTAGTGACGAACCATCAGAGCCATCTCGACCCGGTGCTCGTGGGCATTGCCTGCCCGCGGCAAATGGGCGCGCTCGCGCGGCACGACCTGTTCATCGGGCCGCTCGGCTGGTTGATTCGCTCGCTCGGCGCGGTGCCCATCGACCGCAGGCGGGGCGGCGTGGCCGGCTTCAAAGCGACGCTCGAAATGCTGCGCCGGGGCAAAACGATGCTCGTCTTCCCCGAAGGCACGCGGACGACGGACGGGCGGTTGCAGCCGTTCCACTCGGGCTTCTGTGTGCTGGCCCGCCGCAGCGGCGCGACGATCGTCCCCGTAGCGCTCGACGGCGCGTACGCCGCGATGCCGCGCGGCAGCATTTTCCCCCGGCCGGTGCCCGTCCGCCTGCAGTTCTGCCGGCCGCTCACCAGCCAAGAGATGGCCGCGTTAACCGACGATCAAGTGGCCGAGCTGGTCGCCCAGCGCATTCGCGATGCGCTTTGACGTCGAAGTCCGACAGAAAGCAAGTACACCAAACCACGCTGTAATAGTTCAATTCAAAAACGGTCGGTCGCCATGATTGTGGCGCCGGTGATGATATAAATGAGCGATGACGATGAACCCGTACATCCGATGTACTGACGCAGAATCGACGGCCAAGGAGCTAATCATGTCGAACTTCCGTCTTCACTCGTTGTTGGTATTCGGGCTGACAAGTCTTGGCGTGGTTGCTTGTTCTGGCCGAGAAGTCGCCGATGCGGCAGAGCCGGTTATTTTTATCCGCTGGGCAGAACGAATGTTTGTGTCGGCCGAACCAGAGGGCCAGCGTTCCGGCAAGATCGCCGGGGCGCCGGCAGAAAAGATCGAACATGAAGCGATCGAGCGGACGGATCCGAACTCGATTGCCGCCCACGAGCAGCTACTCGCCAAAACGAAGCAAGGAAAGATCGATATCTACTTTGAGGGAGACTCGATCACACGGCGTTGGGGGGCGACCGATTATCCTCAATTGCTGGCCCACTGGAAAAAGAACTTTCATGGCTGGAACGCCGCGAATTTTGCCTGGGGCGGAGACAATACGCACAATATTCTGTGGCGGCTCCAAAACGGCGAATTGGACGGCGTCTCGCCGAAAGTCATCGTGCTGCAGGCCGGCACCAACAACCTTCCCTGGCAAGGGCCCGCGAACGAGGCGACAGTCGAAGACGTCGTTGCCGGAATCAAGGCCATTATCGGGGAGTTTCAGAAGCGCGTGCCCGATGCCACGATCGTCTTGACCGCGTTGTTTCCACGTCCGCAAAACAAAGCCATCGCGCCCGCAATTGAAGAGATCAACGAGCGAATCGCAAAACTTGCCGACGGCGAAAAAATCCGCTTCCTCAACATCAACCACAAGCTGGTTGATTCATCCGGCAAGCTGCGGCCGGGCGTTTCCTCGGATGGGCTGCACCTGAACGAGCCCGGCTACGAAATCTGGGCCGAAGCCCTGAAACCGATCTTCAAGGAACTGCTCGGCCCGCCCGCCGAAGAAGACCACGCCCCGCCACCGACCGGAGATCCAAGCGCTGCTCGGTAAACCGTCAGGCGCTGGCGATGTCGGCAAGCGCGCCCGGCAGGACTCGAACCTGCAACCCCTGGTTCCGAAGGTCAAAACCGGAATCTTCAAAAACGTCGCGCAAACTATTGCAACGAAGTACTTTGAGACGAGAAATGAAAGCCCAACGGCCGTTCCGCACTTTCCATATTTTACTGTCCTTTGCGGGAAACTAAACCGCTTCTCTGACAGTTCTCTGACGCCGCATTGCGACATCGAACGTCGGGGCGTGATTCAAACCTTACTTCGACGACCGGCGTTAGCAAGAGGCCATCGCGTTGAGTCGTCTAAGGTGTGGCTAGTTTCTCCTCACGGTTTCACTGCAATCAGCCGCGCAGATTCGGATTGGCGAAGCGCCTGAATCGCAGTTGCCAAAAAGCTCCTCCGTCGACGGCAGTACGGCATGTTGATTTCTGCCATGCGTTTACAGATGCCTAGGCCGCAAATTAAACGCGTGCCAGCGGTTGCGCTCGCGGTCATTTGCTCGACCCGTTCGACTTCGCCTCGGTGGGAACGTGGGATACTCGTGGCGGCAACTACAGTATCGACACCGACGCGCTCACAATCACCGGGGAAGACGGCTTCGGAAATTCGGATACCTCGATTGGCAGTCGCAAGCTTAGAGCCTATCCCAGAACCGTCTGCGGAGAGGGGGACAGGCACATTTTGCTCCGAAGACTCCGCAAAATGAGCCAGTCCCCGACGGTTCTGGGATAGGCTCTAAATCCTGAATGTGGCTTTGGCGTGGTATAGTTTGTAGTACACTACAGTGATCGGGTGTTTGTGCTGCGGACGAGCGGCCACGACAAAGCGGCCGAGGTGGTCAATGAATGAAAAATCGTTGAAACGTTCAATTGAAGAGTATCTGTCGCAGATCGACGCCAATAGCGCCCGGACTCTGGTGCTGGTTGTGATTGTCGCGGTGATTGTGACTGGTGTATGGACATCGTTCTACACCGTTCAGCCCGAAGGACAGGCGGTGGTCAAACGGTTCGGCAAGGTGATCGCGATCAAGGAGCCGGGACTGCACTTCAAGCTGCCGTTTTGGATCGACCGGCAATACTTCGTGCCGACAGCCCGCGTGCTCAAGCAGGAGTTCGGCTTTCGCACGGTCGAGGGCGGCGCGCCCTACAGCAAAACGAGCGAGCACCAGGACGAATCGCTGATGCTCACCGGTGATTTGAAGGTGATCGACGTGGAATGGGTGGTGCAGTATCGCGTGATCGACCCCGATTTGTACTTGCACCGTGTGTACGACGGTGACAAGACGATTCGCGACATCTCGGAAGCGGTGATGCGTCGGATCGTCGGTAATTCGCTCGGGTCGGACGTGCTGACCGAAAAGCGCGTGCAGGTGGCTACCCAAGGACGGGAAGAGCTGCAGCAGATACTGGACTCCTTCGAAATGGGCGTGCGAATCGGCACGGTGGAGTTGCAGGACGTAACCCCGCCCGACCCGGTGAAACCGGCCTTCAATGAGGTCAATCAAGCCGAGCAGGAGCGTGAACGGCTGATCAACGAGGCGGAGAAGCGCCGCAACCAATCGGTGCCGCGAGCCCGCGGCGAGGCCCTTCAGTTGCTCGAGTCCGCCGAGGGCTATGCTGCCCAACGCGTGAACCGAGCTCAGGGCGAGACGGCCCGCTTCGCCGCCATCTTGAAGGAGTATCGCAACGCGCCGGAAGTGACCCGGCGTCGCTTATATCTGGAAATGATCGACAAGGTTCTGCCTCGCCTGGGACGCGTGTTCGTGATCGAGGCGGGCCAGACGAGTCCCATTCCACTGCTGAACCTTGACGACCGGCCAGCTTCGGCCGAGGGAGGAAATCGCCGATGAGAACTCCCAAACGCATTCCTGCCGCGGTACTGCGCATCCGCTTCATTGCCGGAGGGCCGAATCGCCCGAATCGCCAAGGCAGCTTGCTGCTTATTGGGTTGATTGTGCTGGTTTTGGTCGCAGCGCTGATCGGCTTCGCGTCTGCCTATGCGCTGGACGAGGCCGAGCAAGCTGTCGTGCTGCAATTCGGCGCGCCGGTCGGCGAGCCGGTGGTCGAGCCTGGTTTGCACTTCAAAGTGCCCTTTATTCAAGAGGTTCGCCGGTTCGATAAGCGGTTGTTGTCCTGGGACGGCGATCCGAATCAAATTCCGACGCGCGGTGAACAGTTCATTTCAGTCGACACCACGGCCCGCTGGCGAATCGTCGATCCACTGACGTTTCTGCAAAGTGTCCGCGACGAGCGCGGCGCCCAGAATCGTCTGAACGATATTCTCGACTCCGTAGTGCGCGACCACATTGCCGGCAGCGACCTGATCGAGATCGTTCGCTCGAAGGATTGGCAGATCTCCGAGGAGGATTTGGAGCGGGCGCTGCCGGCCGAAGGTGAAGAGGAAATCCTGCTCCAGGAGGTCACCGCCGGCCGCGAAGAATTGGTCCGCTCGGTCCTGGCAACTGCCCAGAAGCAAATGCCGCAGTACGGCATCGAATTGGTGGATATCCGCATCAAACGGGTGGACTACGTGGAAGCGGTCCGGGAGCGGGTCTTCGAGCGGATGATTGCCGAGCGGCAGCGGATTGCCGAGCAGTTTCGCTCGGAAGGGAGTGGCCGGGCCGCGGAAATCGACGGCGAAACCGATCGCATGCTCGCCGAAATCAAATCGCAGGCCGAGCGCGATGCAGAGATCATACGGGGCCGTGCCGACGCCGAAGCCACTCGCATTTACAGCGAGGCATTCGGCTCAGACCCGGAATTCTACGGGTTCTTCCGCACGCTCGAGAGCTATTCGCAATCGCTGGGCCGGGATGTAACGATGATCCTCGGAGCGGACTCCGATTATTTCCGCTATCTGCGGCAGATCGAAGCTCCCAGCGACACGCCTCCTCCCGAGTCGCCGGTGACGGCGGCGGGCGGCGGTTCGGGCGCGCCATCAAAGCACCCGCGTCGCAGATCGCGACGACGGCCTCACCGGACCATTGGCAAGACGGGCTCGCCTGGGCCAAGCGGCGAATGGCTTGATTGACAACGTAACCTTTACACAACATTA
>CAZHIV010000098.1:0-4376 GCA_964532675.1 uncultured Planctomycetaceae bacterium | reverse complement strand
CCCTTTCGCGCGACGATCCATTCGCCGCCATGACGGGGGCCAGCGCCGCCGATTTTCAGGAAATTAGCGACAAATTAAGCGCCGCCCTGCTCGAGGTCGTTAACAATGAGCGCCCCACCATCGAACTCTTTCGCGAGATCGGCCCGGAGATGCGAATGCTGCTCAAGTTGCGGAAGGCGATCGAATTCGATCTTCAGGTTTGCCACCCCGAGCTAGCCGAGGGTCTGCCGAGGACATCGTCCAAGATCCAATCGCGACGTGACCCGGCTCGCGGCGCGACCGCCAGGCCAGCTCGACTAATCGCCACGCGGAGGTCCGCCGAGTGCTGATAGCGCAAGTTATCCAACCCGTGTCAGCAGTACCAAACCTCTAGCTTGCATCGAGTTTTTCAAATGCTGCCTCTGGAAATTATAAAAAACAGTCCGTTCCGTGAGCCCACGTGGCGGCATGATTATGTCATCGATAACCTTACCCGGCCCGGTGATCGGGCCCACTCTTGGCGCGACGAAGACTGCTTAATTAGGACCTATCGCCGCTTCTTAGTCGCCCTCCGCGCAGCAGGCGCCGACGAAGATCGACAAGCACAGGTTTTCGACGCCTACCCCAACGTCAGTCACGCTTGCCAGCTGTTTTGGTCAGGCGACCAGGAGGACCGCCGCCAGCTCGAAGCGAGGTTGCTGACGGCCGAATCTCTCCAGCAGATCGCCGACCGCCTGCAAATGCATGTGCACGTCGTTTGCTATTTTGAGTCGCTCTTTTTCCACGCTCGTGACAGACTTTTCGCCCGTGACTGGGTTCACCTCACGCTCCTGCGGCCGCCGGCATCTGGACGACCGTCCGATCGTGAACTCCTCAGCGACGAAGCGCGCTGGTGCGTGTACCGGATGGTGGCCTACTATGGTGGGGCCGAGCTGCTGGATGATTTGCTCACCCGCAGCATGCCCTCGAGTAGACCCTCTACGCAATCCGAAGTAGCCGACTGGCTCGCGCAGGATCTGCGGCGCACCATCGCGCGCCGCGCGTTTGAGTCGGCAATCCTATTCGCTCCCACCGATGCACTGCGACTTATCAAGCTGGCCCTGAAGACAAGCAAGGCAACAGGCACAACCTCAGCCGACGAAACCGCGAGCCAGGACGATATCAACAAGCGCATTGAAATGGTTCTCGAAAAGCTGCGAGCAGCCGGCTTGGAAGATCCGGAACAAGCCAACATGTAGTATCCTCTTCGCGTCCCGAGATCTACCGGCGGTGCGGCCGGCGGCCAGTAGCCTGGCCTAGGGGGCTTACGCCAGCCCGCTTATCGCATTTGCCATTGCACTCTTAGCGAAGGCGGCGGCATCCAGGGCGCAGCGACGGGTCCAGTGGGCGACGTCTCATTGAGATTCACACGGTGTGGCTGCGACATCCTGTCGCAATGTGCGGCTAAAATGCGAAAAAAGTGCCCGTTGGTGCCCCCCTCGCTTGAAATAACTGGGTCGATTGGAATTCGTGCATAGGGCGATCCGCGGTCCGCGCCGCCGGGCTCGATAGGAGTGCTGCGTGAGAGGCGAATCAGCCTCTGCCGGCCATCGTAACCGCCTGGAAATTTTTTTCCGCTCCTGCCGGCAATCGCCCAAGATTCAGCCGCCGGCGGCGAAATTCCTCATGGACGGGCGCTATCCGGCACCCGCCCATGAGTCGTTTTTCCCGTTTTTTGTCGCCTTGGGACCAGCCCGCCGGCCTTTTCTGCCCGCCTTGTATCGGCAGCCGGCGCGGCGCCCCCCTGCTTGAGGAGCGTGTGCCATGATCAAGAAAACTATTTTGGTGGTTATCGGCCTGGGTGTAACCACCGTCCTACTGTTCGGCCGCGACGCGGCCAGCTACGTCTCCACGACGTACCACCGGCTGACCGACTCGGTCCAGGAAAGCGTGCCGGTGGAATTCCAGATCGACCGGGCCCGGCAGATGGTCCGCGACCTGGAGCCGGAAATCCGCCGCTCGATGCACGTCATCGCCAAGGAGGAAGTGGCCCTCGACCAGCTCAACCAACAGATCGGCAGCAACCAGGAGAAGACCGACAAGGACAAGCGCGATATCCTCCGCCTGCAAGCCGACCTCGGCCGCGGCAAGGATATCTACCGTTACGCCAGCCGGTCTTACACCAGCGACGAGGTGAAAGACGACCTTTCTCGCCGGTTCAATCGCTTCAAGGTTGCCGACGACACGCTGGGCAGCATGAAGCAGATGCGCGACGCGCGGGAGAAGAACCTCGACGCGGCCCAGCAGAAGCTGGCCGCCATGATCAACGCCCGCCGCAAGCTGGAAGTCGACCTGCAGAACCTCGAAGCCAAGCGCAAGCTGGTCGAAGTGGCCCAGGCCTCCAGCGAATACGTCTTCGACGACAGCCAACTTGCACGCTGCAAAGAGCTGATCACCGACATCCGCACGCGGCTCGACGTTGCGGCCAAGCTGGCCAACGCGGATGTGAACGTCGAAGTGGAAATCCCGTTGGACGATGCCACGCCGTCGGACATCACCGACCAGGTGGCCAGTTACTTCAACCTGGACGGCGAAAGGAGCGAGGACCACCCAGAGGTCGTCGCCGCCAAATTCGCCCGCGAATAGAGCGAGTTTGAATTCAGTGTAGCGTCTGATCCGTCGATTTCCCCGAGGATTTTGAGCACGCGAACGCTATACGTCCGTGCGACACGCACTAGCCGACCACCACGACGGGTCGGGAGCCACTCCGCCACCGCAGTTCGCCCGAAGGTTCTCTGTCCCAACTGACCCTTCGCCACTTGGACCGAACTGCCCAGGCTCCCGACCCAGTGGGTGGCCCCCAACTGAAACCCTGAACCCTGAACCCTGAACCCTCCCCATGTTTCCCGCCTGGCGATTACGACTCCGAGAAGCCCGCGTGGCCTGGCGAAGTGGCCGCTACGACGATGCGGCCGCACTGGTCACGGCCGAGTCGCTCCGCGACTACTTGCCCGCCAAGCGGTTGGCCCAGGACGTCGCGAGCAAGATGGTCGAGCGTGCGGGGACGCGCTTTGCCCACGGCGATTCGGTTGCCGGCTGGCAGGACCTTGCCAAGGCCGACCGCCTCGGCGGCCAGGCCGAAGCCATCGGCCTGCTGCGAAGCCAATATGCAAAGCGCGCACTCGACGAAGCGCGGCGCTACCTGGCGAGCGGCCAGGCCGTGCCCGCACTCGCCCAGTTAGAAAAGCTACGCCAGCGCGGCCTGCTCGATGAGCGGGCTCGCGTGGTGCATCAAATTGCGCAGCTCGCGCACGACGGCGACCAGGCAGCCGCGCACGGACATTTCACGGAAGCCTCGGCGGCCCTCACGCGAGCCGCCGGGCTCGCTAAGCCCCAAGCGGCAGGAGACGCTACAATGGACGAAATCGCCACGCGGCTTGCCGAGCAAGGTTCGCACCTCGCATCCCTCGCCGGCGAGAGCCAGCGGCTTGGCGCCCAGATGCACTCGGCGCTGGCGGGCGAGAACTGGGGCGCGGTGTTGACCGCCGCCGACGGTCTGTTGGCGCTCGCGCCGCAGCACAATGCGGCGCGTCAAGCACGCCGGCGCGCCTGGAAGGCCGTCGGGATGGACGTCACGCAGGCGTACCCCCTTTGCGATGCGCGAGCGGGGCGGCAGGCAGGACGTCTGCCGATCGCTCTGAAGGCGGGCCGCCCGTTTCCCCGATCCACACATGCGTCGCGCTCGAGTGAGGTCGATACTGTGGCTGGAAATGAACAACCCCGGCGGGCCCTGCTGTGGGTCGATGCAGTGGGCGGATTCTTGATTTGCCTCGACGATTGCATCGTGCTCGGACAACCGTCGCCGGGCGACCAATCGGCGGGCGGCTCTCAGATTGCCGTCCCGATCCTGGCCGACCTCTCGCGACGCCACGCGATGATCCGCCGCGACGCCGGCGCGTATGTCCTCGAACCGCTGCAGCGCACCCTCGTCGACGGCCGCGAGATCGCCGGACCGCACGTCCTGGCCGACCGCCAGTTGATTCAGCTTGGCGACAACGTCCGGCTGCGATTCACCAAGCCACACGCCCTGAGCGCCACCGCCCGGCTGACCCTCGAGAGCCACCACAAAACACAACCATCGGCCGACGCCGCGCTGCTGATGGCCGATAGTTGCGTGCTCGGGCCGAACCGGCACTGCCACGTGCGGTGTCGAGATTGGCAGCACGACGTCGTCGTCTACCGACAAGATGACCGGTTGTTTTGCCGCGCCGCCGCCCCGCTGCTCTTCGACGGAGCCCCGGCAGACGGCGAAAGCGAAATCCAATCCGGCGTTCGCGTCGAAGGCGAAGAGTTTTCGTTCACGTGGGAAACGGTGCAGTAGGAGTGGTGAGGAAGTGAGTAGGTGAGTAGGTGAGTAG
>CAZHIV010000097.1:0-3571 GCA_964532675.1 uncultured Planctomycetaceae bacterium | reverse complement strand
GGAGTCAGCAGAGGTCGTATTACCGCACCTTCGAGACCAACGAAGACGGGAAGGACCGAACGATGAAGAACAAGGAGGAGCCATCGACCAACTCGCTACGAGGGAACCTCTCCGGGCAAGTCGACCTGAATCCTTCAGGCGGCACCGGTTCGGAGGCCACACGTTCATTGTCCCGAGCGGGACGTACCGTAGCGGCGCGGGCCGAGCAGCCAGCCTTGAGCCTGTTTCCGATGTCTTTGATGGAGGCCGTTGTCGACCAGGCCAACCTCGAAACCGCGTGGAAGAACGTGAAGGCGAACCGCGGAGCCCCTGGCCCCGACGGTATCACGATCACGGAATTCCCCGACTGGTTTCGTCCTCGTTGGCCACAGATTCGACAACAGCTTCTCGATGGAACGTACCGGCCTGGCCCGGTACGCCGTAAAACCATCGACAAACCCGATGGCGGTCAGCGTTTACTCGGCATACCAAACGTGGTTGAAAGACTGATTCAGCAAGCCATCGTCCAAGTCCTGACGCCGTTGTTCGATCCGCATTTCAGCGAATCGAGCCACGGCTTTCGACCCAAGCGTTCTGCTCATGGAGCAGCCAAGCAAGTACAGCGTACGATCCGTCGCGGGTATCGCTATGTCGCCGATGTCGATCTGTCGAAATTCTTCGACCGAGTTCAACATGACGTCTTGATGGCTCGTGTGTCTCGTCGCGTGGACGACAAGCTGCTGCTACGATTGATCGGCCGCTACTTGCGAGCAGGCGTGATGGTCGAAGGAGTTCTGCAACCGACTGATGTCGGCGCGCCACAAGGCGGCCCGCTCAGCCCGATCTTAAGCAATATCCTGCTGGACGATCTGGACAAAGAGCTGGAACGCCGCGGCCCGCCGTTCGTAAGGTATGCCGACGACTTCGCGGTCTTCGCGAAGTCACAGCGTGCTGCCGAGCGGATCATGGCATCGGTCTCCCGCTACTTGACCGACACGCTTCGCCTGGTGGTGAACCAGGAGAAGAGCCGCGTGGTGGCGAGCAAGGAGTTCGAGTTTCTCGGCTTTGCGTTCGTGAAATCGCGTGCGACGATCAATGTAGCTGTCAACCTTTCGCAAAATCTTGCCGCTTAGCTGCGTGAATTAGGCGGAGTAATGGCTTCCTCCAAGCGATTCCGGTAGCACCGGAAGGAGGAACGCATGTTTTCTAAGATTCGTTTTGGCGAGCGTCATGGGCTGGCGGCGGAGTCCGCGGAGAAGCCGGCAGACGGCGAAAAAAGTGCTAGCGTCGAGGAGCGATTGGAGCAGGCGGCACCGCCGTGGGACGATCGGGCGGACGACCACGGCGCACCAGCGAGCGTGGAGTCGAAGGTCGAAGGATTCGATTCTGGCGCGGCATGGCACGAGGATCTGCCCTCCGCTAGCGATCAGGCCGATGAGGCGTCCGCAAATTCAAAGACGCCGGATAGGGATCAAGGCCGACCGTTCGATCTCGCTCCACGGGCGCCATCTTTCGGCGATGAGGACACGTCGGCTGCAGTTCCGGAGGTCGAGCCTGCGGAGGAAGCGACCGGGATTACCGCAGCAGCGACCCCACGTCGCGGCCGGGCGTTGGCCAAGAACGTGCCCAAGAAGTCGTACACTGGCGAGCAGCGGCTGATGCTGCTGGACACCTGGCGCCGGAGCGGGCTGCCGGCCAAAGACTTCGCCGCCCTGGTCGGGGTCTCCAAGCACACGCTCTATAAATGGAAGCAGTTGTTTGAGGAACAGGGGCCAGCCGGACTGACCGATCGCCCCCGCGGCCAGAAGCGAGGCAGCAAGCTGCCGGAGTTGACGCGTCGTACGATCCTGATGCTCAAGGAGTCCCATCCGGAATGGGGTTGCCAGCGGATCAGCGACATGCTGCTGCGTGGCCCGGCGCTTCCGGCCAGCGCGTCGGCGGTGGCCCGCGTGTTGCACGAAGCGGGGTACGAAGCGGTAGAGGTTCCCACGCGGCCTCACCCGGACAAAGTGCGGCGGTTTGAGCGGGCGCGTCCCAACCAACTGTGGCAGACGGATCTGTTCACGTTCGTGCTCAAGCGGCAGAACCGCCGCCTGCATCTGGTGGCGTTCATGGACGACCACAGCCGGTTCATCGTCTCGTACGGGCTGCACGCCAGCGCTTCGACGGCCTTGGTTCTGGAGGCATTGGAAGCGGGGATCGCCTCGTATGGGCCGCCGGAAGAGATTCTCACCGACAACGGTCCGCAGTACGTGACCTGGCGTGGTAAGAGCCAATTCACCAAGCAGTTGGAGAAGCGCGGCATCCGGCAGATCGTGGCCAGGCCGCGGCGGCCCCAGACGCTGGGCAAGATCGAGCGCTTCTGGGGCACGCTGTGGCGGGAGTGCCTGGAAGCGGCCGTCTTCATCGATTTGGCCGATGCGCGGACCCGGATCGGTCTGTTCGTGGACTATTACAATCTGCAGCGCGTGCATCGGGGGATCGACGGTCTGGTCCCGGCCGATCGTTTCTTCGGAGCGGCTTCGGACGTCTTGCGGACATTGAAGGAACGCGTGGCGGCCAATGCCCTGGAACTGGCTCAGCACGGCCAGCCGCGCAAGCCTTTCTATGTGACCGGCCAGGTCGACGGTCAGCCGTTCAGCGTCCATTCCGAAGGGGAGCGGCTGATACTCCGCCGCGCCGATGGCCAGCGGGAAGAGGTGGATCGGGGTGAGGTGCCGCTGAACGAGGAGAGCTCCGACGAGCGGGCGAACCAGCCATCGTTGCCGACGCCGCTCTGCCCGCAGGGCGCTGTGCCAACTCCGGCCGGAGAGCCGGCCGCCGCCCCGCCGTCCCCGCCGGGGCACTCGGCTCTGGATACGCTCGGCAACGGCCAAGCCGCTGAGCCGAACGATGCGGAAGGAGGTGAATCGTGAGTGGCGACAAGAAACGTACCAAACGGGTCGCTGCTGCACGGAGGACCAGCGCCCCACCGACCAGCGACGCCCAGCGCCGGGCGGCGGTCATCCTGGAGGTTCTGGCAGGCGTGCGAACAGCCCAGGAAGCCGCGGGTGTGTTGAACATCTCGTCCAACCACTACTACATCCTGGAGCGGAAAGCGTTGGCGGGGCTGGTCGCGGCCTGTGAGCCGGCGGCGCACCGGGGGCCGGCGCCCGACGCGGAGTTGCGGCTCAAGAAGCTGGAGCAAGAACTGGCGCGTTGTCGCCAGGAATGCCAGCGGCAAGCAGCCCTGGTGCGTGCCACGCAACGTGCGGTGGGTGTGCCGGTCACTCCTACGGCCGAGGACACCCAAGGCAAGCGGAAGCGAAACGGCAAGCCCGCTTCACGGCGGCGTCGCCGGCAGCCGCGGGCCGCCCGGGCGGCCCAGTCGCTGCAAAAGAATCTTGCCTCGCAGGCCGCCGCGGAGGTACAACAACCGATCGCTGAGCGAACTGGCGAAACGTCTCCCAAGGGGACAAAGGAGGATGCCGATGGCGCGCCGAGGACGTAAGCCGCTGGCTCTGGAGCACGTGCGGCAGTTGGAAGGATCGCAGCATGCCAAGCAGCGTTTGACGACGCTGTTAATGACGCTGCAGGGCACCTGCACGATCGA
>CAZHIV010000096.1:0-6172 GCA_964532675.1 uncultured Planctomycetaceae bacterium | reverse complement strand
GGTAACCGGGCAGAACGGGCAGGACCGAATCGACCGCGTACCGAAGATTTATCACGGCGCGGCGGGGCTGGGGAGCCGCGATGTGCGGGCCGGCGATATCTACGCCATTTTCGAAAACATGATCCACGACGGGCAGGACTTCTTCAGCGTCGGGATCCAGCATCGGACTGCTCTCGACCCGAAGGAAGACCCCGATCTGCGACCCACGGGGGCGTTCTCGATGCGCGGGCATTCGATTGGCGGCTTCGGCTCGGTGACCACCAACAAGGTGATCGCGACGATCGGCGGCCAGGTGTTCGGCAAGGACGTGCAGGCGTACCCCAAATACGGCTCGGAGAAGAAGGGCCTGCCGACAACGTACTACCTCACGATCGCCGATTCGCACATCTATTCGCACAGCGAGCTGGAGTACGTCGACCTCGTGGTGCTCAACGATACGACGGCGCTGTTCAGCGGCAATCCGCTGGAGGGATTGGTTTCGGGCGGAGCGATCTTCATGCAGAGCCCGTACACGAACCCGGCCGACGTGTGGGCACGCATTCCCACGCAGCACAAGAACGCGATCCGCGAAAAGAGCTTGCGGGTGTTCTTCGCCGACATGGTCCAAATCGCCCGCGAGGTGGCCTCGGAGGCCGACTTGCAGATGCGGATGCAGGGCATCGTGCTGCTGGGCGGGTTTTTGAAGCTCACGCCGTTCGCGGCGGCCAGCAATATGTCGGACGAGACGGTTTACGCAGGCGTCGAGAAAGCTCTTAGAAAGTATTTTGGCAAGCGCGGCGAGCAGGTTGTGCAGGACAATCTCAACTGTGTGAAGCGCGGGTACAAGGAGATGCAGGAGATCCCGCGGGAAGTGATTTACGGTGGTAATGGACAGGCGTGATTTCGGATTGCGGATCGCGGATTGAGATTAAATGCCGTACTACGAGTTCCAATGGACGGACGAGATCAAGGAACACCTCGATGAGCATGGCATTTCGGCAGAGGATTTTATGCACGTGGTTCGAAATCCCGCTTCAACAGGTTTCAGCCGATCCTCCGGGTATCCGGCGGTTTGGGGCTATACTCCTGATCGCCGGTTCATAATCGCGGTGTACGACCCAATTGACGAACTTACGCTGATTCCCGTCACGGCATACGAGGTCGCCGAGCCGGGCGAGGAAAGATAGAATTTGGTTATGGCTAACGAAAAGCTGACGTACGTCGAGTTATCCGAAGAGAAAAGAGCGCAGATTCGCCGCGCGCAGGCACAGGTGAAGGAAGAACTTCCCGAACTGGCAAAACAATTGCGCATGGCCACCGAAGCGGCCGAGGAGAAGACATTTAGCGGGGAATTAAGGCGTGCCATTCACTCCAGCGGGTGGCATCTGCACTACATCGCCAAGCATGTCGGCACGACGCCCGTCGTGCTAGATGAGTTTTTGACGGGGGAACGCACGCTCCGCTCGGACATGATAGATCGATTGGCGGCACTGCTTGGATGCACGCTTTGTCAGAACGAAGTGCAGGCATCCAGAGATAAGCCAGAGGCATAGACAATGAAATGGGCAATTATTGTCTGCGCTGGGATGTCCGTGGTTCTGATTACTATTGCCTATCGGGCCAGTAAGCCATCTGGTCAATATGTCATTCAGGGCTACAGTGTTCCTAAACCGATCGTTGCTCCAGACACTGTCGCGCAAGGATCTGTTGTAGAGCCGCCCATTCCGGAGGAGCCATCGACGAATGACTTTATCATAGAGGACTCTCTCGTACAGGACACCGTTGCCTCTCCGGAACACGCACAAGAATCGGTCGAGGAGCTTTTGGCGAGAACGGAACACTTATCTAGTAAGGAAATCCTTAAACTAAATGAGCAGGGTACTCTTACGACGAGCCAAACTAGCGAAATCATGCTTCATCGATCGAAGCGCGCTATAGAACACGCGGAGAATCTACAGCAAGAGATACTTCTGTACAAATATAAAACTCAAGTTAAGAAGCTCCTTCGCGAAGAAGTCATGGATAAATTCGAAGAGCTGTTCGGACATGCACGTCCAGGTGATCCAGAATACCCGATCGTGGAAAGGGAATTTCAGCACCTTAAGAGACTGTACAGAGGAATTGATACTTCTGAATCAACAGAAGAAATCGAGAAGCTTGTTAGTGAGTTTGCGAGCAACCTACACGATAGATTTGAGACTATCAAAAGAGAGATGGGTCAAGCCAAAAAACGCACGAACCAATAGGGAACATCCCATGGCCACCGCTGAACTTCCTCGTTCGATGAACGATCCCAGCGAGCGCGATCCTCACAACAACAACAGCTACGGCACGCTCGTGGACCGGCCGTATCTGGAGGTCAAGCTGCCGGTGCTCGACGTGCACGACTTCAACGAGCGGGTGATCCGCGGCTACGAGGAGGGCAAAGGCGAAAAGGACCTGCCGGCCGACCTGGCGGTGGCCCGGTCGCTGATCCCGGCGGGCACGGCGGCGCTGCGCGATTTCAGCTACGTCGCGCCGGA
Organism: uncultured Planctomycetaceae bacterium; assembly: GCA_964532675.1. Lineage (GTDB taxonomy): Bacteria > Planctomycetota > Planctomycetia > Pirellulales > Lacipirellulaceae > JABDGM01. Next base: position 3,671 of record CAZHIV010000096.1, on the reverse strand, counting down.
AATCCCGGAGTACATTCGCGAGAATTGCACGGGCTGCATGGACTGCGTCACCGAATGCCCCGACACCGCCATCCTGGGCAAGGTGATCGCCGAGCCGGAGTTGGAAGAGCGGCTGTTGGCCGTCGAAGACGAGGAAGATCGCCGGACATTCGACGCGCAGTGGTCGAAAACGCGCAAGTACTACGACGGGCCGAAGAAGAAGGGACTTCCCGGCGGCCGGTTTGCCATCATCATCGACCCCTCGAAGTGCAAAGGCTGCGCGGAGTGTGTCACCGTTTGCGACGACAACGCTCTCAAGATGATTCCCAAGACCGAGCCGGTGATGGAGCGGATTCGCCGGGCGCACCGCTGGTTCAAAGACGTCGGTCCGTCGGACGACCGCTACATCAACGACAATCTGCTGATCGATATGATGCTCAAGGAGCAGACGCACCTGTACGTCGGCGGGGCCGGCTCGTGCGCCGGCTGCGGCGAGGGGACCGCCCTGCGGATGATGTGCGCGGCCACCGGCGCCAGGTACGGCGACCAATGGGGCATCGTCGCGGCCACCGGCTGCAACACAGTTTATACCTCCACCTATCCCTACAATCCCTACCTCGTGCCGTGGACCAATTCGCTGTTCGAGAACGCCCCGGCCGACGCTATGGGCGTCCGCTCGCGGTGGGACCAAATGGGCTGGCAGGACAAGCCGCTGTGGTGCATCGGCGGCGACGGGGCGTTCTTCGACATCGGCTTCCAGTCGCTGTCGCGGATGCTCGCCTCGGGCCTGCCGATCAAGTGCTTTGTGCTCGATACGCAGGTCTATTCGAACACGGGGGGGCAGGCGTCAACGAGCAGCTTCACCGGCCAGAACACGAAGATGAGCATTCACGGCAAGACGATCGCCGGCAAGCAGGAGCGACGCAAGGAGATCGCCCAAATCGCGATGATGCACCCGCGCTCTTATGTCGCGCAGACGACCTGCGCCCATACCAACCACTTCTATAAAGCGGTGCTCGGGGCGCTCGAGTTCGACGGCCCGGCGCTCGTCACTTGCTACACGACCTGCCAGCCGGAGCACGGCGTGGCCGACAACATGGCCGGCGAGCAGGCCCGGCTGGCCGTCGACACGCGGGCCTTCCCGCTGCTGAACTACGATCCGCGCGCCGGCGACACGATCCGCAAGCGGCTCTCCCTGCAGGGCAACCCGGCGATGAAGGAAGAGTGGTACACCAATCCGAAGACGGGCGACGTGGTGGACTTCATCGAATTCGCTCGCAGTGAAGGCCGTTTCGCCAAGCAGTTCGACCGCGACGGCAATCCCTCGGAAACACTTCTCGCCGCGCGGCAAGATCGTCTCGAGAACTGGCATTTGCTGCAGGAGCTGGCGGGGTTGCGGTGAGCCGCGGGGAGGTTTTTTCGTCGCTGGTTGCCATGGTAAGTTCGTTCCACGGCAGGGTTTGCGAGCTGGCAGCCGGCGCGCCGTCGGCCTCCGTTAAATTTTCACTTATTGCCGCCGGGGTTAATTGACAAAATTTGGCGCTCGCGTACCCTGAATGGCGGCAGGGCATCACCGCAAGTTAAAATCCGGAGCGCTCATGAAAATCTCCTATCTCGCGATCTTTTTGGTCGCGGCAGCCACGATTGCCATTCCGGCGCAAGCCCGGCTTTGGACGTGGGACGACGTTCCAATTGACGGCCTTCAAGAGACTCCGCCCGTGGCGACGCCGGGATTTGGAACGGGCGACGTCACCTATGACGATAGTTCCGGCCTATTGAGCTGGAACATTTCTTACTCCGGGCTGATCGGCAGCCCGACACTAGCACATTTCCACGGTCCGGCTCCGCCGGGAACGCCAGCGGGCATTCGAGTGGATATCGCCGGCAACAGCGGCGGCGTCGCCAGCCCAATGATCGGTTCGACGAGCATCACCCCGGCGTTTGGTACTGAGTTGTTGGATGGCTTGTGGTACATCAACATCCATTCGACGTTCCGCCCCGGCGGCGAGATTCGCGGCCAACTGCACGCCATCCCCGAACCGGCAACGTGCGCGATGCTGGCGATGGCTGTGGTGGGATTACTCGCCGGCCGACGCAGGTCGCGTTGACGATCTTGCGGGTAACAGAACCGCGACGAATACCGCATACCCCGCACGGCTTCAGGGACGCCGGGCGGGGTTTTCGTGCACACCGAGGCCCAAGGTCGCCGGCTCGCTTTGTTCAGCGGGCCATTTCCAGCGCTTCGTTGATCGTGCCCAGGTAGAAGCCTGCGAGGCGGAAGATCATCACCGCGATGAGGCCCATCACCAAGAGGCCGACGAGGAAGCCGAAGATGACGGCGAGCGTTCGCACGGCCGCTTCGGCCTCGTCTTCGTAGCGATTGGAAAGACGGTCCATCGAGTTCACCAGTTCGCCGCTCTCTTCGGCCACAGCGAGCGCGTCCAGGAACTCGGTCGGGAAGGCGCCGCTGGCGGCGAAGGCCACGTGCAGCGGCCGGCCGGCGGCGACGTCCCGAGTAATCTGGTCGGTGTGGCGGATGTAGTGGTCGTTGCCCGTGGCTCGCAGCACCAGCGGCACCAGCCGGCGATAGTCCATCGCCACGTTGAGCGTCAAATGCAGCGCCCAGGCCAGCCGGGCCAGATAGATTTTCTCGAGGGCCGGTCCGACGCCCGGCAGGTGCACTAGCGCCCGCTGGAGGGGACGCGTCCAGAGCAGGCCCCGTCGCACGGCCACGACCAGTCCCGCGATGCACAAAGCGACGGCCACGATGAAGTTGATGTAAATCACCAGCCCGCGGGTTCCGACCAGGCCGAAGCCCAGGATATCGACCGGCTGTCCGCCGCGTCCGGCGATGACCCCCAGCACCCAGATCAACACGCCGATCACGAAAATCGCCAGGGCCAGTTCGAGCATCGGCCAGGCGATCGCCCCGAGGAAAACGCGCTGCGCCGCAACCTGACGACGGTAGTGCGACGAGAGCCGGTGAAACACGCGCCCGAGCGTGCCGGTCTGCTCGCCGACATGGGCCATTTCGAGAAACAGGTGCGGGAACACGCCGCCCGTGCCCGCCAGGGCGATTGCCAGGCTATCGCCCCGGCCCACCGCGTCGCGGACCTGCTCGAAATAGGGACGGAAGCGTCCGCGGGCCGACGCCGCTTCCCGCTGCCATGTCCGGCGGATGTCGATGCCCGCTTCGGTCTCCACGGCAAGCCGGTGGCACAGGTCGGCCAAGTCCCGATTCGACAGTTGCGGCTGGAGGAGCATTGTGGATGGTCCGTTGTCAGTCGTCCGTTGTCCGTTATCCGTTGTCCGTTGATTGTATGCTAATCATTCGTATGCAACTGACAACTGACCACGGACCACGGACCACGGACCACGGACCACGGACATTACTGCTGCGAGTCGGCGAATCTTGCGGTTGGAGCCGACCAGATACCGCGGCCTGCGCTGCGTGCTTCTTCCTCGGCGGCGGCGAGCCGGCGTTTCATCAGGCCGCTGTAGCGATAGTCGAGCCGGGCATGGGCCAGGCCGGCGCGGACCAGCTCTTCGTTGAGCATCACCTCGCCGTCCCAGACGAAGGCCAGGAATCGATCGTAGCGATCTTTGCGTTCCAGGCTGAAAGTGAGGCGCACCTCGCGGCCGGCACGCTCGATGAAGTCCTTGGTGAACCGGCTGGCTTCGGGTCCCCAGGC
>CAZHIV010000095.1:0-3801 GCA_964532675.1 uncultured Planctomycetaceae bacterium | reverse complement strand
GCCAACGAGCGCTCGCGCAATACGCTGCCGTTTTTGCAGGCCCTGCCGGCGCCGATGTGGCGAGTGGCCGCGTGCAAACTGGTTTTCGGCCTCCTGACGGTCATCGTTCCGATCGCGCTGACGGTGGCGTTGCTTTACGGTTGGTCCGGGGGCAATCCGAGCAGCACGCTTCGCACTCTCGAACAGTCTGCGCCGCTGTTCGATATCGGAAATTGGTACCTCAACATCGTCTTGGTGTATGGCCTGATCGCCGGAAGTCTGTTCATTTGGGCGGCGGCAACCGGTAATAACTGCAAGGACGAAGTACGAGCCGGCGCGGTGGCGCTGGCCGTCATGGCCGGTTGGACCACGCTGCTCATTTATCTGGCGAATGAAGTTTCGCTGCCTGAAAGCATGAACGGGCCGGTAAAAGTTGCCGCCGTATCCACTGCGCCGGCCGGACCGGCACTGGCCGGTGCGGGGCTTCATCGAGAGGTCGATCAACACCTGGCGATCGCCGGTTGGACGACGGCGATCACCCATATGCTTCTCATCGCGTGGTACATTGTCCGATTCGGGCGAGTTTCCGACGTTGAAGTTCGATCGCCGCAGATCGCGCTCCGGCAAGCGGCTCGCCCGGATTGGCTGGCGCCGCCGCGTCGATCGTGGCTTTCGGCCATCGTTTGGAAGCAGTTTCGCGAAAGCGGCCCCGTGGTTTTGGCCGGCCTGGCCCCGGTCGTGGGCATGGTAGCCGTGATCGTACTTCCCAACCTGGAGTACTACGACTTCGTTGCGTTCGTTGAAGTGGTTGGCGCCGTGGCAATCTCGCTGGGCGTCGCCGTGGCCATGGTGGTCGGCATCGGGATTTTCTGGAACGATCTCACGCCGGAGGTCAACACGTTCTGGCGTTCGCGGCCAATCCATCCCGACGCTTGGTTCTGGACGAAACTGCTGTCCGGGTGGTTGGTGCTCCTGGTAGGTTTTGCAGTGCCATTGTCGCTTTTCGGCCTGATCGCGTGGACGGAAACGGGAGAAGATCTACGCCAGGCGGCCATGTTCGCAGTGCTCATATCACTGTCGCTCTACGCCGCCGCCGTGGCGACGACCTCGCTCGTACGGCATGCGGTTTACGGGGCCATTTTGAGCATCCCGCTGATGTATTCGGGCATCGCCGTGATGTGGCTCCTATCGCAGATCGCGGTGCTCGCTGGCGTCGTGAAGCGGCCGGTGCAGGGTTTGGTCGACTTGTCGTCCACGCAGATGGCCTTTGGTCTCTTATTGAGCTTCGTGGCAAGCACGCTCATCGCCTGGCTGGCAGTGCGGAACGATTGGGGTTGGAAGAGCCGGTATTGAGCGATCCTCATTCGCGGGCCGCCGGCGACCCGGTTGGGTCGCGGCTATGAACTGTGCGAATCGCTCACCAGCGGCACGAAGCCGAAGCTGCCGAGGTTCTCGCGCTCGAACCGCTCGCCGCGGCGGACGAAGCGGACCATCTGTTGACAGCTGAGCGGGCCGATGGGGATTACCAGCCGGCCGCCGTCGGCGAGCTGTTCCTGGTATACCGCCGGCAGCGATTCGGCCCCGGCGGTAACGACGATCGCATCAAACGGCGCCTCATGCGGCAGCCCCAGCGTGCCGTCGTCCAGATAGACGCGCACATTCTCGTAGCCCAGCCGCCGGAGCCGCTCCTGGGCGGTGCGAAACAGCTCTTCGATCCGCTCGACGGTGTGCACTTCCCGCGCCAGCAGCGATAGCACGGCGGCGCCGTAGCCGGAGCCGGTGCCGATCTCCAGCACCTTGTCGCCGGCGGCGATTCGCGCCTCCTGGCACATGAAGGCAACCGTGTACGGCTGCGAAATGGTTTGCTCATGCGCGATCGGCAGGGCCCGATCCTCGTAGGCGAGGCCGACGAGGTCGGGCGGCACGAACTGTTCGCGCGGAACCCATTCCATGGCTTCCAGCACGCGCGGATCGCGGATCCCGCGCCGCTCGAGTTGCTGCACCACCAGGTTGTGCCGCGCGAGGTCGAAGTTCATCGGAAGAGGGGGGTGAGTAGCAAGTAGGTCAGGCTGTGCCTGACGGCACGACGGCTCATGTCAGGCACAGCCTGACCTACCAAATTACTCACCCGGGAATCGGGGTGACACGATTTGAACGTGCGACTTCTTGGTCCCAAACCAAGCGCTCTAGCCAGGCTGAGCTACACCCCGTGAACTGAGGACCGCGGGCTGACGTCCGCGCTTCGCGTCCGGAGTGTATCCTAGTCGAGAAGCCGCCAGCCGGCAACGACGCACGGACGTGTGCTCGCCTCGCGCCAACGACGTGACGTAGAAGCGTCGAGCTAGCCGACCTGCCGGGCGGGAACTTCGCTGGGTGTCAGCATCTGCCGCAGCCGGGCGAATTCGTCGTGGTTCTTGAAGTGGATCGTGACGCGGCCGCGGCCTTTGGCGGTCTGGCTAAGGTCGACCTTCGTGCCCAGGGCAGTGCGAAGTTCCTGTTCCAGCGCCGCGAGCTGCTCGTTGCGCGGTCGCGAGACTGCTCGCGAGTTGCCCTCGGCGTCGACAATCCGCAACCCGTCGCCGTCGAGCGCGTGGATGCGATCCTGTACGCCCTGCTCGGTCGCGCGCACGGAAAGGCCTTCTTTTTTGATGCGCCGGGCGAACTCGATCTGCTCCTGCTCGTCGCCCAAAGGAAGCAGGGCTCGGGCGTGGCCCTGTGAAATCTGCCCTTCCTGCACCATCTGCTTGACGTCGGTGGGCAGCTCCAAGAGGCGGATCAAATTGGCGACCGTCGAACGATCGACCTGCACGCGGGCGGCCAGCTCCTCCTGGGTGCATTGATACTGGTTGATGTACCGCTGGAACGACTCGGCCTTTTCGATCGCATTGAGGTCTTTGCGCTGGATGTTCTCGACGATGGCCAGCTCGGCGAGCTGGCGGTCGTCGACGTCGCGGACCTGGACGGGCACCTGGTGCCAGTCGGCCGCCTGGGCCGCGCGAAGCCGCCGTTCGCCGGCGATCAGTTCGAATCGGTCGGCCGCTTGTCGTACGACCAGCGGCTGCAAAATGCCGTGCGTGCGGATGCTATCGGCCAGGTCGGCGATTTCCGTCTCGTTGAACGTCTGCCGCGGCTGGTACGGGTTGGGGTCGATCGCGTCGCAATCGAGCCAGAGCTGGCCGTTGTCGTCGCGCGACAGGCGGGCATCGCTGCGGCGGGGGTCTGAGGCCCCGGCTACCGGGGCTTCGACCGCCGCCGGCGTCTGGGGTTCTTCCCAGCCGCGTCCCAAGAGGGCTTCCAAACCACGTCCCAAACGTCGTTCCTTCGACACGGCCACGCCTCCCTGATTAATTGCCGTCTTGTTGCAAGTCGCGGAAGAGACAGCGGTCTGCAGGCATCCATGCCAAAGCCGCCGTAGGCGACGCGAGTTGCTAGCGATGCGAAGCGAAGCAAAACCCGCCGCCGATCTGTCATCGGCTGTCCGGCCGCAATGGTCGTATCGATTTGATGATCGGGGACACAGTTTGCTTGGTCGCCGCGGTTTCTCATCCAGCGGCCGCAAGGCTAGCAGCGCAACGTGTGGCAGGGACGGTGCAACACGCGTGAAAGCCGTTCCACGTGAAACAACCGGCAGGGTAACCGCAGATTGTGCGTTTCACGTGGAACGCTCAAATCGCGGATAGTTGCAAAACCGCTTAGCCCGCAAGGTCGTTTCCCGTTAACCGGGCGGGGCGATTGACGAATCACGAATGACGAAGGACGACGGGCGGGCGACGGGCGGGCGAAGGGCGGGCGAAGGGCGGGCGAAGGGCGAAGGGCGAAGGG
>CAZHIV010000094.1:0-3180 GCA_964532675.1 uncultured Planctomycetaceae bacterium | reverse complement strand
GTCGCGGACCAGACGCCAGGGAGTATAGCGGAGAAATCGCCTAAGCTGTGCACGATCGCGCCGAACTCAAAGCCCGGATACGTGACGCATTCGCCGAGGTGGAGTACCCCGGCGACTCGTGTCTTCGCGGTAGCAACGAAGGCGAAGAGCCGTATCTTCTTGAAGAAGAATTCAAGGGCAAGAACGATTGGCGGATTCTTGATGCGGCATTCATCGACCAGGCGCCTGCTGGTTTCGGTTCCGCATTAAGCTTCTTTTCCGACGAGGCGTTTCGTTTCTACCTGCCCGCTTATCTGCTTGCCAGTATCGACAATTTGCTTGAGCGGTCAGACCCGGTTTTCCATCTTTGTCACGGCCTCGACGATGCGAGCCGGAACAAAAAGGTCAATCAGCGCAAACATGGCGAACGGACCTGGTTCGATCATGCCAGCCACAAATTCGCAATGTTCACTAAGCTCCAAGGCGGAGCGATTGTTGCTTATCTGCAATTTGCTTGCGAACGAAATGAAATCGAGTCCGAAATGATCGATCAAGCGTTGCGCAATTACTGGTTTACTCGCGCTTAATTCGGCGGCACTCCGATGTCGCCCCCGATCGCCTACCTTGCCCGCGGATGGGCCTTTTCATACGCCGCTTTGAGGTTTGCCGTGCTGACGTGCGTGTAGATTTGCGTGGTGACGAGGCTTTTGTGGCCGAGCAGCTCCTGCACGCTGCGGATGTCGGCGCCGCGGTCCAGGAGGTGCGTGGCGAAGCTGTGGCGGAGCGTGTGGGGCGAGGTGCGGGCGTCGAGGCCCGTCTCCTTGAGGTATTTTTCGAGCATCCGGGCGACGCTCCGCGTGGTGAGCCGCGTGCCGAACTTGTTGGTGAAGACCGGCGCCTCGCGGCCCGTTTTTTCGCGCGGCGAGAGCGTGCGGATTTCCAGCCAGCGCTTTAGTGCGCGGGCCGCGTAGGAGCCGATGGGGGCCAGCCGTTCGCGCTTGCCCTTGCCGCGGATCCGCACGATGCCGGCCGCCAGGTCGAGGTCGCCGTCCGCGATGCCGACCAGCTCGCTCACGCGCAGGCCCGCCGAATACAGCGTTTCCAAAATGGCCCGGTCGCGGACCGCTTGCGGACGATTGCCTTTTGGCGCGGCGAGCAGCTTGCCGACTTCGTCGGTCGTCAGGAAGTGGGGCAACTTCCGGCTCTTGCGTGGGTTGCGGAGCGCCCTGGCCGGGTTCGACTTGGCCCAGCCTTCGCGCTGCCCGAACCGCAGGAAGCTCCGCACCGAGGCGAGCCGCCGCGAGATGGAGGACTTGGCGTACCCCGCTTCGTGCAGCGCCGAAAGAAAGCCGCGCAGCTCGCCCGTCGTGATGCTCCCGGGCGCGGGGCAGTGGCCGTCGCCGTCGGCCAGGTATTCGGCCAGCGCGTGCAGGTCCTCGCGATAGCCCTTGAGGGTATGCGGCGAGGCGCCCCGCTCCACGCGCAAGTACTGCAGGAACTGGCCGATTTGAGGGCGCATGTGAAGTTGAGGGTTGAGAGTTTAGGGTTGACGATAGAGCCCGGCATTAACCGTTTGCCCTCAACACTCAACCCTCGACTATCAACTCTCTAAAATAGCTCTTCGCTATCCGTCACCTGCGGCAGGCGATGGCGGGCACGCTTTTGCGAGCGTTCTTCCTGGCGGATCTTCTGGCTCAAGACGGCCGCATCGTACCAACTGAAGCTCAGCTCGGGGTTCGACGCGTGGCGGCCGAGCATTCGCAGCGTTTCGGCGCGCTGCGAGTCGTCGTACAGAAAGATGTAGCGTTCCTTGCCTTTGATCAGCGCGAGGACATTGATATCGTCGTTCACGGCCGGGTCTCCATGCGGCGGCGGTTCGTCATGCGAGTGCGCCTTCGCGGCGGACCAGCGATGACCGGCGGGGGGTTGGCCGACGGGTGCTGCGACAGCATGGAGGGGAGCGTCGGCAGGTGCGAAGGGGGAGGGCGTCAACAATCCGTTGTCGTAACGTCGAATCCCGGCCCCCATCTAGGAGTCGTTATCGGCAATCCTCCCAGCGCCACACTACTCGCGTTTGGCCGGCGCCGCCGCGCGCGGAAAGCATTTCCGCAATATGCATATGACAGCAGAAGCGTATGAAGTCGTCGCTGCGCTGCAGGTAGTTTTGCCAGCCACCAAAGCGCGCGTCGTTGCGGAAGTGATAGTAATTGGCCAGTGCCTCCGTAAAGTCGCTCTCGTGGCCATGATAAATCCGCGTGTGCGTTATAACCGGACCATCGTTCGGCACGCAGGCAGGCCGCACCGCGCTTGGCGGCTGCGGAATGAAGCGCGTTTCGTCCGGCCAGCATGGTGGCAGCGCGCCAATCGCAACGGTCGTATCAAGGGGGGCCGCCGATTCCGGTTGCAGCAAACGCACGGATGAAGCCGGCTTGCTATCGCCGGGCGGCAAGTCCTCCTCGGCAAGCTGCTCTTCATACGCGGCCGTAGTAGCGTCGGATTCGTCGCTATCACGAGGCTCGTCGGCCGGTGCGGCCTCGTGCGAATTGTCGCCGTCATCACCGTGCTGCGCCCCTGCGTCCTCTGAATCCAGCGGCAGCGCGAGCGGCATCGGCAAGAGCGACGGCGGCGTTTCGGACGTCGTCGACGACGGCCGTTCGATCGGCGGCAGCTCGCACGCCGGCGTTTGCGTCGCCAGTTGCGCCTTGGCCAGCGCCATCTCCGCTTCGAACACCAACGGCTCGGGAATGAATTCTTCTTCCGGCGTGCCCCACGGCAGCCCGTAGCCGGGCGGAATCTCGTGGAACCCCGGGTTCACCGCGTACCACTCGACCCGCAGCCCGCAACGCGGCGGATAGTAAGGCGAATAATCGGTCACCGATCCGATCACCACGGCATCGACGCCCAAGATGCGCGCCAGCCGGCGCGCTTCGCCGGGCGACGACAAATCCACCTGGTGCTCGAGGATCACTTCCTCCACGACGCCCAGCGGCACCACCTCGAAGCCCTGCGTCGCCTGCAGCTCCGAGTAATACGCCAGCGCGAACTTCCGCCCGTCGACCGTCGGCTCGTCGCTCTGATTGAAGAATGGCGCAACCGCCACGCGGCTGAGCTGCGGGAACGGATTGTGGACCATCGGCTGATGGCTGATGTCCGGAAAGATCATGTGGCAGCCGGTGAGCCCGACCAGCACCATGCAAGCGG
>CAZHIV010000093.1:0-11820 GCA_964532675.1 uncultured Planctomycetaceae bacterium | reverse complement strand
CCGATTGGGGATATCCGCTCCGGCGTGCGCGCGGCGCTCGACCGGCTGGAGCTTGCCGTTCCGCGGGGGGACGTGGGGATCACGGCGGGCAGCCGGGGAATCGCGAATATTCCGGTCGTTCTGAAGGCGGCCGGCGAGTGGCTGCGCGACCAGGGAGCCCGGCCGTTCCTCTTTCCCGCGATGGGCTCGCACAACGGCGGCACGGCCGAGGGCCAGCGGGCGATGATCGAGTCGCTCGGCATGACCGAAGCGGCGATGGGGATGCCGATCCGCGCTTCGATGGACGTCGTGAAAATCGGCACCGTTTCCACCGGCGACGTGTGGATGGACCGCAACGCGTATGAGTCGGACGGCGTGCTGGTGACGAATCGGATCAAGCTGCATACCTGCTTTTCCGGTCCGGTGCAGAGCGGCCTGACGAAGATGATGGTCGTGGGGATGGGCAAAACGCCGTCGGCGACCACGTTCCACTCGGCCCCCACGCCGCAAATGAAGGAGATGCTGCTGGAAATGGGCCGCGTCGTGCTGGAGTCGGGCAAGGTCCTGGCCGGGCTGGCGATTCTGGAGGACGGTTACGACCAGACGGCCGAGCTGGTGGGCGTGCGGCCGGAGGACATTCCGGCCACCGAGCCGAAGCTGCTGGAACGGCACCGGACGTACTTTCCGCGGCTGCCGCTGGAGCACATCAACGTGCTGGTGGTGGACTCGATCGGCAAGACGTTCAGCGGCACGGGGATGGACACGAACGTGCTGGGGTACCGCGGCGTGCGCGACGGCGAGGACCTTGCGAGCCCGGAGATTCACGTGATCGCGGCACTCGGCCTGCACACCTCGTCGCAGGGCAACGCCATCGGCGTGGGGCTGGCCGACTTCATCACCCGCCGCTTGCGCGACGCCATCGACGAGGAGAAGACTTTTCTGAACAGCTTCACGACGGGCCACATGGTGCGGGCCAAAATCCCGGTCACCTTCCGCGACGACGAGGAGCTATTCACCCGGCTGGCCGCGCGCTACGGTGAGGACGGCTGGCTGGTGATCCCCAACACGCTGCACCTGGAGACGCTCTACGCCAGCCCGAATCTGCGCGAGACCCTAGAAGCAAATCCAATCTGCCAGGTGGAGGCCGAACCGGTGGAAGTTGCGTTTTCGCAGGGCCGGCAGCAATTGTCGTTCAATGGCGATTGAGGCCCGATGATTCACGGCTCCATCCGCCCGTTGATCACTCGCCGCATCACCAGGAATCGCCATGTGCCGAACGCTGTCACGATGAGGCCCAGCGCGACGAACAGCCAGCCCGTGGCCACGACCGCCGGCGATTCGCCGATGAATTTGACCGCCGTGGCCCCGGCGACGACGAGCATCAGCGCCGTGCGCAGATAGGCCAGCAGCGTCCGCTCGTTGGCCAGCCGGGTGCGGTCGAGGGCCAGGCGGTCGCGGACGATGGTCTCGTTGGGTCGTGAAGGTCCTTCGTTCATCGCGATCGACCGCCATTGTACCGAATTGGCAGGCGCATGCGCGGCGGCACTACAGCGCGCGACGCCTGGCGCCGGCGGGGCGACGCCGGCGGCGATTTGCGGGCCGGGTGGGGCTGCCGCCCGTTGTGGCAGGCGCGACCGCGACTTGCAAGGCGGCGCCGTGAGATCGTTTCCGACCCCCGTTTCCGTTTCCGTTTGCCGGCCGGCCGCCACCGGGCCGCGGCGCGCGGGCTCGTCCGCCGCGTGGGCGGATGTCTCCATCGGATGTGCCAGGCAACTGGCGCGGGTATTCCGGTTGGTCGTCTTCGACGTTCAGCGTACGGCGGGTGAGCCGCTCGATTTGGCGCAGCTGGTCGCGTTCCTCGCGGCTGCAGAACGAGGCGGCGATCCCCGTCGCCCCGGCGCGGCCGGTGCGGCCGATGCGGTGCACGTACATCTCGGCCACGTCGGGCAGCTCGTAGTTGATGACGTGCGAGATGCCGTCGACATCCAGCCCGCGGGCGGCGATATCGGTGGCAACCAGGACGGGCGGGGTGTTCGATTTGAACGCTGCCAGCGTGCGCTGCCGCACGTTCTGGCTCTTGTTGCTGTGGATGGCCGCGGCGCGAATGCCGGCGCGGACCAGATTCTTGACGATCTTATCGGCCCCGTGCTTGGTGCGGGCAAATACCAGCGTGCGCGTGAACGCCGAGTTCTGCAAAAAGTGCGTGAGCAACTGCGGCTTGTGCCGCTGCTCGACGAAGTATACGGACTGCTCGACCAGCTCGGCCGGCGCGGCGACCGGGGCGACTTGGACGTGCGCCGGGTCGCGGAGCCACTCGGCGGAGAGCTTGCGAATCTCCGCCGGCATGGTGGCCGAGAACATGAGCGTCTGGCGGTTTTTTGGCACGGACGCCACGATCCGGCGCAACGGTACGATGAATCCCATGTCGAGCATCTGATCGGCTTCGTCCAGGATCAGGATTTCCACCTGGCGGAGGTCGATGTAGCCCTGCTCCATAAGATCCAGCAGCCGGCCCGGCGTGGCCACCAGTATGTCGACCCCGTTTTGCAGGGCAGAAACCTGGGGGCCTTGTCCAATGCCGCCGTAGACGACGGCGCAACGCAGCCCGGTGAATCGGCCATAGGTGGCAAAACTCTGGCCAATTTGCGCCGCCAATTCGCGGGTCGGCGCGAGGATCAGCGATCGGATGGGCCGTCGATCGGCGCGGCGCGATTTGCCGTTGCGCGATTGGCCGTTGCGCGCGGTTGCTCGGCGTGGCGCCGCTTCGCCATTGGCCATGAGCCGTTGCAGCGTGGGCAGCGCGAACGCCGCCGTTTTGCCGGTGCCCGTTTGGGCGCAACCCATCAGGTCGCGCCCGGCCAGAACGGGCGGCACGGCTTGTAGTTGAATCGGCGTGGGCGTGTGATAGCCCTCGGCGACCACGGCGCGGAGCAGCGGTTCGGCCAGGCCGAGGCGTTCAAAACTTGTCATCGATTTCTTTCTTTCCACAACGTGGACTAGCGCGTCTGGACGGACAGCCTGCGCGGCCTCGTCGCAACGCGAAATACGGGAGGGCTCAACCGCTGAAACGCTCAGCAGGAACCGAAGGAGCAAGAAGATCAGTCGCGGTCGTAAGCAAGTGATACCGGGGCAGGTCTGTTTTGGACGCCCCGATGGCCGCTGCAATCGAATTTGAATGAACCGGGCTTCGGCGGTTGCCGGTGCCGGTCTCGCACCTACATGTCAGAACAAGGATAGCACACTTGGGGGGGCCGGTCAAGAGCAGGTCCGTCGCCACGTTTACGGCAATTCACTCGCCCGCCGGTCCCAAGCGGCTTTCTCGGCCAGCACCATCTCCAGCACGTCGTCCCAGGTGTCGGCTCTCGGGCCGGTCAGATGCTCGTTGGTCGAATTGGTGAAGACGATGGTCTTTTGGCCTTCGGCCCGCAGCCTTTCGACGTTCGTCGGCGAATCCTCGATATACAGATCCGCGCCGACGGCTGTCTTCTCGTACATGAAGCACAAGTCCCAGTACGGGATGTCGTGCCGGTCGAGCCATTGGATGGTTTGGCTTACGGCGATCTGATGGAAGTACTTGATGAACAGCCGGTGAGTGATGATGCGGATCCGCACGCCGGCCTTGGAGAGCTTGCGCAAAACCTGCGGGGCTCGTGGAGTGGGCGGCAGCTTGAGGAACAACTCGTGCTGCATGACGGCGAACTTGTGCAGGCCCTCGTAACCGCCGGGTGCCTGATCGACGCCCCACTCCTTGAGTCCCCACGAGACACGAAGCGGCAGCGAATCGACGGCGACGCCAAGCCACTCGGCGGCAATCGGCCGCAGTCCGCCGTAAAAGTCGGCCACCACGCCGTCCAGGTCGACGCCGAAGACGAAGGAACGATCGGACATGTTTGATGTGAGATGTAAGATTGAAGATGTCAGAACCCAGAATACATCTACTATCTAACATCTCACATCGTACATCCATCAGAATTCGCCGAGGAACTTCTGCAGCACGTCATCCGGTGCCGGGGCGTAGGTGCTGGGCTCCATGGAGCAGCTTGCGCGGCCTTGGCTGAGACTGCGCATCGCGCTGGAGTAGCCGAACAGGTTGGCGAGCGGGGCTTCGGCGTGGAGCACGGTGGCCGTGCCGCGGGACTCGGTGCTGTGGATGATGGCCCGCCGCTGCTGCAGGTCGCCGACCAGGTCGCCGACGTGCTCGTCGGGGGTGCTGATTTCCAGCCTCATGATGGGCTCCAGCAGGACGGGGCCGGCCGCGCGGAGGGCCAAGTCGAAGGCGTGATTGGCGGCCGTGCGGAAGGCGATTTCGGACGGGCCCGTTTCGTGCACCTCGCCGCCCAGGACGGTGGCCTTGAGTCGCATGAGCGGGAAGCCCAACAGGCCGCCGCCCTGGCCCGCGTTTTCCAACTCCTCGAGCACCACGCCGAGGATCTCGCTCGGCAGGCCGTGGTCGAGTGAATTCGTGACGGTGACGGGTGTGAGGCCTTTTTCGAACGGCTCGACGCGGACCCGCACTTTGGCCGCGTGATGCACGCCCTGGATCATGCGGCTGCTTTCGCCGACCGCCTCGGCCGGCCGGGCGACCGTCTCGCGGTAGCTGACGCGCGGGTTGTGGACCTTCACATTCAGCCGAAAGTCGCGGCGCAGGCGGTGCTGGATCACCTCCAGGTGCAGCTCGCCCATGCCGCTGATGAGCGTCTGGCCCGTTTCCGGGTTCTCCTCGGCCCGGAATGTGGGGTCCTGCTTGCGGAGCATGGCCAGCGTTTCGCCGAGCTTCTTGCGGTCGTCGGTGCTTTCCGGCTCGATGGCCATGGAAATGACCGTTTCGGGGAACTCGATCGACTCGAGCAGGATCGGCTCGCGGGTGTCGCAGAGCGTGTCGCCGGTGATCGAGTCGCGCAGGCCGATGACGCCGACGATGTCGCCGGCCCGGGCGGAGTCGAGCTGCTCGTCCTTCTTCGAGGCGTGGATGCGCCACAGCTGGGCGACGTTTTCCTTCTTGTCGCGGGTCGAATTGAGCATGCGGCTGTTGGGGTGTAATTCGCCGGAATAGATTCGCACCCACGACAGGTCGCCCGTCTTGTAGGGCTGCACTTTGAACACCAGGCCGCAGAAGGGCTCTGCCGGGTCGGGACGGCGGACGATTTTCGGTAGAGTGGGAGAAGGGGAGACGGGGAGAGGGGGAGACGCGGATTCTTTCCCACTCTCCCCTTCTCCCCCTCTCCCCTTCTTGCCTTTGCCCTTCTGCTTAAGGTCGGTGCCTTCGACGGGCGGCATTTCGCCGGGGTTGGGCAGGTAGGCGGCGACCGCGTCGAGCACGGGTTGAACGCCCGTACCGTGTAGCGCGGAGCCGCAGAAAACGGGCTGAATCGCGAGGTGCAGCGTCGCGTCGCGGACTACTTTGTGGATGAGCGGCTCGGGGATCGGCTCCTCGGCCAGGGCCCGCTCCATGAGCTCGTTGCTGAAGTTGTAGAGCGATTCGAGCATCCGCTCGCGCCACAACTGGGCCTCGGCGGCCAGCTCGGGCTCCGTGATATCCTCGGCGACGATCTGGGTGCCCTCCTTGCCTTCCGGAAACGTGAGCAGCTTCATTCGCACCAGGTCGACGATGCCGCGGAACGGTTTGGCCGTGTGGGCCGGGCCCTGGCCGACGGGGATCTGCAGCGCGACGGGGTGGGCGCCGAGCCGGTTCTCGATCTCCTCGAACACGGCGTCGAAGTCGGCCCCTTCGCGGTCCAACTTGTTGATGAACGCGATCCGTGGCACGTGGTACTTGTTCGCCTGCCGCCAGACCGTTTCGCTCTGGGCCTCGACGCCTTCGCGGGCGCTGAACACGACGACGCCGCCGTCGAGCACGCGCAGGCTCCGCTCGACCTCGGCGGTGAAATCCACGTGGCCCGGCGTGTCGATGAGGTTGATGACGACGTCGCTGTAGCCGGCCTCCGCAAGGCCGGCCGCGGCAAAATCGGAAACCCGCCACGGGAACTGCACGCAGGCCGAGTAGATCGTGATGCCCCGCTCGGCCTCCTCCGGATCGTCGTCAGTCGTGGTGGTGCCCATATCCACCTCGCCGGCGCGGTGCTTGGAGCCGCTGGCGAACAGCATCCGCTCGGTGACCGTCGTCTTGCCGGCGTCGATGTGGGCGATGATGCCGATGTTGCGGATGCGTTCGAGGGGTGTTGCCATGTTACTATGCTGCCGTAAAGCATTCTCACGCAAAGGCGCTAAGGCGCAAAGAGCTTCTTGAACCACGAAGATCACAAAGATCACAAAGAATCGATCCAATGTAAAGTAATGAGACACGATGGCACTGCTTCGTGTCCTTGGTGTTCTTCGTGGTAATATCCTGTGATCCTTTGCGCCTTCGTCGCCTTGGCGTGAGTCTCCTCCGCGCATGAAAAACGCCGCGGCTTTGCGGGCCGCGGCGTGCTGGTTGTCGTTCTTACCACGCGAAATGGGCGAAGGCCTTGTTCGCGTCGGCCATGCGGTGGACGTTTTCGCGGCGGCTCACCGCGGCGCCTTCGCGGTTGAAGGCGGCGACCAGTTCGTCGGCCAGCTTCTGGGCCATGGGGCGGCCCTTCTTCTCGCGGACCGCCATCAGCAGCCAGCGGATGGCCAGCGACTGCTGCCGCGTGCGGTTCACCTGCATCGGCACCTGGTAGGCGGCCCCGCCGACGCGCTTGCTGCGGACCTCGATGGAAGGCTTCACGTGTTCGAGGGCCTGCGTGAAGACCTCGATCGGCTCCTGGTCGGGCAGCCGCTTCTTTACCAAATCGAGCGCGTCGTAGAACACGCCCTGCGCGACGCTCTTCTTGCCGTCGTGCATCAGCGTGTTGATGAACTTCGCGGCCAGGAGCGACCCGAACTTCGGATCCGGCTTGAGTTGCTTGCGGCTGGCGGTGATACGACCCATGTTGTGAGAGCTATTAGCTATTAGCTGTTAGCTCTTAGCTGGAGTATTGCTGACTTGTTCTGGCTATTAGCTAACGGCTAATAGCTAACGGCTTTGTTACCCCTTCTTCGCCCCGTAGCGGCTGCGGGATTGCTTGCGGCCTTGGACGCCCAGCGTATCGCGCGCGCCGCGGACGACCTGGTAGCGGACGCCCGGCAGGTCGCGGATTCGGCCGCCGCGGACCAGCACGATGCTGTGCTCCTGCAGCGAGTGGCCTTCGCCCGGTATGTAGACGGTCACTTCCTTGCCGTTGGAGAGCCGCACGCGGGTGATCTTCCGCAGGGCGGAGTTCGGCTTCTTGGGCGTCATCGTGCGCACCAACAGGCAGACGCCGCGCTTCTGCGGGCACTTATCGAGCACCGGCGCCTTGGAAAACTTCCGCTTCGCCTTCCGCCGGCGACGCACAAGCTGGTTAATGGTCGGCATGCAACCGCCTTCTACGGGGCAAACGAGCAAAACGTGGGGAAACCAATAAGTTTACGCGTTGGCCGGGGGCCGTCAAGGGCGGCAAAGACCGATAACTGCACTCGTTCACTGGATTCCTCGGATTCGCACCATGCCGGGAGATATGACCGTGAATGCTCCGGGCATTTCAGCCCCTCGGTCATTAAACGCTTTGGCTACGATCTCAGCCTTGAGGGCTGCGGAAATACCCAACAGGCGGACGAGCACGACGCCGCCATGCACTCGTTTCTGCCTAAAGATCAACTCGCCAAAGTCCTTATCGCCGGTCAAGAGCAACGCGCTCTGTCCGTTTGCTTGCTGCAGGACGTCGTCGTCGGAGATGCTGGGAGAAAGTTCCGCCACGTACAGCACATCCTGGCCGTCGTGCCGCAACCGGTCCACAATCGGCTGGTCGACGCTTTCATCGGCGAGCAAGTTCATGCTTAGTCGCTCGCGACGGGATATACCACATCAGCCCGGAGTGCCTGGGCGGCAAAATCTATCGCTGCCAGCACAGCTTCTTTCGTCAGACGCGGATGCGCTTCGAGCAACTGCTCGATCGTTTCCCCACTGGCTAGTTTCTCCAGAATCAGCTCCACCGTAATCCGCGTGCCGGCAATGATCGGCTTGCCCATCATTACTTTCGGATCAGATTCAATAAACGACTGATTCATAACAATCTCTACATGAACTTTCGACGCTTGAAGGCCGAAACATCCGCCCGATCCAGATCGAACCATTCGCCATTCTTGCGTTTCGAATCAAACCGTTTGTGCCAATAGGCTTCGATCCCGCCTGGATCGTCGGTCGGAATCACGTGTATCATCGTCAACGTCTCGGGGAGCCGCAAACCGATTTCATATTCTCGGCGACCCGCGGCATTACTTTTGCCAATTTTGTAATAGCGGCCTGCCTTAGCTAGGTACACCGATCCGAACTCCGTCTGCGCAGGTTCGACAGAGTTATTATCTGCCGGTCTTCCACCACGTTCAAGATACTCAATGCACCAGTCCAACACATCGTCATAAGCAGGATTCGACTTGCAATACTCTGCCACTGCGCCGACCAATGCTCGTTTACTTCCGAACCGCTGCACCAGTGAAGTATGGTTCGGAAATGTTGAATCACTACGACGTTTCAACTGCAGCTCGGCTCTAACCGGCAGATGTCCCAGTTCCTTGGCGAGTCCTGCATAACACCTTACTAGGTCACTCGTATTGATCGCCGATTGCATTTGGTTCGGCGCGAAGCCCGCCTCGACAAGTGCGTCTCCCCAGCGCGCCCAATGGATTCCCTGCCAATCATTCGGTCGAATGCCGGTTTCGCGTTCAAAGCGAGCGACTCCTAATGGTTGTCCGCCATTCTCCGCGGCAGTTCGGCGAATCTCGTCGAGAATGAACGACTTGCTGATCACGGCTGGCATGTATTACTCCCGGAATACATCGGTCACGCGCATCAAAAGGCCCGGGATTAGTCGAGGCGCTTCAAGCTTGTCCGCTTCGCCATAAGCCACCGGTGCGGCAGTCGCTGTGTATGCTGTGACGGTCTTTGGTTCGGCGTCGGCAACCCACACAATCTCAACGCCGGCCTTGAGATACTGCTGCACTTTGCGCTGGATGTACTTCAGCGAATCGTTCTTGCTGCGGACCTCTACGACTAGGTTGGGAATCGTCTCAAGGTAGCCTTCGCGCGAGCGCGCGAGCGGCAGGGATTCTTTCGAGATAAACAAGACATCCGGCGTCAAAACGCAATCCGGATCGCGCCACAGGACCACGCCAACCTCGGTACGCTCTTTGCCATGACCTTTTCGCTCGCCTTGGATTTTCAACTCGGTCGCGATGTTCGACTGCACGGCGCCGTGAGTATCTCCCGGTGGAACGACGAAGATCAGCCTCCCGTTGTCGAGTTCGTAATCGATCGGCCCAGATGGCAGCTCGGTGGGCAGCGAGTCCAGATCGGCGACAGTGAAGAGCCGTTGAGCGGGCTGGACCAGCGGTTCGGGTTCGGCGATGGACATAACGTCACCTCGGGGAGCGCATGCGTAGGCTCCACACTCATTGTCGGCGACAGGAAAGGAGTCGGCCAGCCGGTCGCGGTGGGTCTCGCGGACTTGACCCACCCTACGGATTCCCGCCAACTATTCGTTATCCGCCGCCGGCTCGCTCGGCTCGGGGCCGCCCAGGAGGGCGTCGAGGCTGCTGGGGGCCGGCTGCTGCTCGGGGGCGGTGGGCGCGGCGCCGTCGCCGTTGCCAGTGCGTTGGTCGGCTTCGCTGGCCGTTTGCAACAGCGGGAAGGCGCGCTCCAAGACACGGCCTTTCTCGGCGGCCAGCGCTTCGAGTGCTTCGGGCCGGATGCGGACCTCCGCCTCGTGGATCGTGCGGAAGCCGGTGCCGGCCGGGATCAAGTGGCCGAGGATGACGTTCTCCTTGAGGCCGACGAGGTGATCGGTGCGGCCGGCGAGGGCGGCCTCGGTGAGCACCTTGGTCGTCTCCTGGAAACTGGCGGCCGAGATGAAGCTGGCGCTTTGCACGCTGGCCTTGGTGATGCCCAAGAGCTGCGTCGCCGCGGTGGCCCGCTTGGGCTTGGTGCCCTTGGACAGCTCGCCGCCCAGCGACTCGATCTGGGCATTGGTCTGGTCGAGCACATCCTTGGGCACGATCGAGCCAGGCGCGTAGTCGCTGTCGCCCTTCTCCGTGATCTTCAGGCATTGCATGATCTGCTCGTTCGCCTGGCGGAAGTCGAACTTGTCCATCACGCTGCCGGGCAGCAGGTTGGTGTCGCCGGGGTTCTCGATGCGGACCTTGCGGAGCATGCGGGCGACGATGATCTCGATGTGCTTGTCGTTGATCTCGACGCGCTGGCTGCGGTACACGTTCTGAATTTCGCGGGTGAGGTACTGCTGCACGGCCTCCTCGCCGGAGATGCGGAGGATGTCGTGCGGCACGAGCGGGCCATCGACCAGCGCGTCGCCGGCCCGCACGGGGTCGCCCGAGTGAACGCGAAGATGCTTGGTGTGCGTGATCAAGTGCTCGCGTTCGATGCCGCTCTCGCTGCGGACGATGATCGACCGCTTGCCGCGCTTCTTCTCGGACAACAGCTCGACGGTGCCGTCGATCTCGGCGATGACGGCCGGGTCCTTCGGCTTGCGGGCCTCGAAGATTTCGGTGACGCGGGGCAGACCGCCGGTGATGTCCTGAGTTCCCGTGGCTTCGCGGGGCGTCTTGGCCACCAACGTGCCGGGGGAAATGATCTGGCCTTCGTCGACTTCCAAGTGCGCCCGCTCGGGCATGTAGTAGAAGTCGAGAATCTTGCCGTCCTTCGGGTCCTCGACGACGACTTGCGGGTGCAGGTCGCCCTTGTGCTCCATGATGACGTAGCGGATATGACCGCTGGGGTCTTTCTCGGACCGCATGGTCTGGCCTTCGACGAGGTCCTCGAAGCGGACCTTGCCGCCCGTCTCGGCGAGAATCGGGATGCTGTGCGGGTCCCATTCGCAGAGCACCGCGCCGGCCGCGACCGTGTCGTTCTCGTCGACCTTGAGAATCGCACCGGCGGGCACTTCGTACTTCTCCATTTCCCGGCCTTTTTCGTCGACCAGTGAGACTTCGCCATTGCGGGCCAGGACGATCTTTTGGCCTTCGTCGGTGGTCACCACCTTGAGCCGCGTGTATTTTACGATGCCACCGCGCTTGGCCTTGATATCGCTCTCTTCGACGTCGTGCTGACCGACGCCGCCGATGTGGAACGTGCGCATCGTGAGCTGCGTGCCGGGTTCGCCGATACTTTGGGCAGCGATGATGCCCACCGCCATGCCCTCCTCCACCAACGAGCCGGTCGACAGGTCCATGCCGTAGCACTTGCGGCAAATGCCCAACGGCGCGTCGCAGGTCATCGGGCTGCGGACCTGAATCTTCTCCAGGCCCAGCTCTTCGATCTTGCGGGCAATTTCGGCGGTGATCAGCTCGTTCTCGCTGACGATCACTTCGTCGGTGATGGGGTTGACGATGTTGGCCCGACTCACGCGGCCGCGAATCGAGTCGGCCAGGCTGACCTCCACCTTTTCGCCGCGGTAGATGATGCCTTTGGTGATGCCCTGCGTCGTGCCGCAGTCGTCCAACGTGATGACGACGTTTTGCGCTACGTCGGCCAGCTTGCGCGTGAGATAGCCGGAGTCCGCCGTCTTGAGGGCGGTGTCGGCCAGGCCCTTGCGGGCGCCGTGGGTCGAGGTGAAGTACTCGAGCACGGTGAGCCCTTCGCGGAAGTTCGAGGTGATGGGCGTCTCGATGATCTCGCCCGAGGGCTTGGCCATGAGGCCGCGCATCCCGGCCAGCTGGCGGATCTGCTGCTTGGAGCCGCGGGCACCCGAGTCGGCCATGATGTACACCGGATTGAACATCCGGCCTTCGCGGTCGATCGCCTCCATCTCGGTGAACATCGCATTGGCG
>CAZHIV010000092.1:0-3621 GCA_964532675.1 uncultured Planctomycetaceae bacterium | reverse complement strand
GAGTACGCCTTCTGCCTCTACTCGCGCCGGCATTTCGAGAAACTGCTGGGCGAACTGTAGCCCTGAGTTTGACGACCGGCGCCGCTTGCGGCTTTGAGCCTATCCCAGAACCGTCTGCGGAGAGGGGGACAGGCACATTTTGCTCCGAAGACTCCGCAAAATGAGCCAGTCCCCGACGGTTCTGGCGAGCGGCCGGTCAAATTTGCTGGAGCAACCTACATATCCGGATGGTCGGCCAGCCAGCGTTGCCAGTCGTCGCGATGGCCGAGGATTTCCAGCACTTGCTTGCAGATGTCGCGCGGCTGCGCGCCGAGGCGCGTCAGGATATCGGTGGCGGCACTCGGCCGAATCCCGCACAACCCCAAGAGCAGGTGCTCGGTGCCGATGCAGTCGTGCCCCAGCCACTTCGCCTCGGCAAGGCTTTTCGACTCCAGCGCGGCAAGGTAACCCCTCGCCTGCTCGTCCCGGCTGACTTCTTCGCGCAGCGCCCGTTCGAGAACGGCGCAGTCGATGCCCAAATCCAACAGCGCGCGTCCGGCGACGCCGTCGACTTCGCACAACATGGCCAGCAGCACATCCACGCTGTCGATGAACACGCGGCGCGAGCGTGCAGACGTTTCCTTTGCCGCCGCAATCACCTCGCGGGCTCGCTCGGTTGCCTGAATCGTCTCGACCGGCGCCGTCTCCGCGGGCGCGTATTCCGACGTATCGAGCTGCAGCTCCTCGTCGATCGGCTGCTCGGGCACGGCATCGTGGCGGTACATCAGCGTTCGTACTTTCTCGATCGTTACCATGCCTTCGCTGACCATCTCGTCGATCACCGGCAGGAACGCCTCGATGCGTTCCGGCCGATCCACCACTTCCACGATGATCGGCAGGTCTTCGGACAGCCGCAGGATCTTCACGGTATGAATGCGGTTGCTCGCCCCAAAGCCTTCGATGCCGCGCAGGGCCGTGGCCCCGGCGAGCCCTTGCTCGCGGGCGGCGCGGACAAGCGCCTCATAGAGCGGCCGACCTTCCCAGCGGTCGCTCTCGCCGACAAAAATCCGCAGCAGTTGGGCGTCGCCTTCGACCTTCATGCGTGACAAACCCTCACAATCCGATGGCCTTCGCCGCCGTCCAGCCGCCGGCGACGGCTGCCGTTCCAACGATCACATTCGCGGCCACGCTGGCCAGCGCCTGCAGGTGCTCGCTGTCGCGCAGCAGGGCAAATGTCTCGTAACCGAATGTCGAAAACGT
Organism: uncultured Planctomycetaceae bacterium; assembly: GCA_964532675.1. Taxonomy (GTDB): domain Bacteria; phylum Planctomycetota; class Planctomycetia; order Pirellulales; family Lacipirellulaceae; genus JABDGM01. The sequence continues at coordinate 2,382 of CAZHIV010000092.1, read as the reverse complement.
CGTGAAGCCCCCCAACAGGCCGATCGTCACGAATAGCCTCAGCTCTGCCCTGAAAAACTCGCGGTATTCGACAAGATACATCACCGCGCCAAGGGCGAAGCAGCCCAGGACGTTGACCACCAGCGTCCCCGCCGGAAATGCATCCTGCGCCCAGCGATGGACGAATCCGGCCAGCCAGTATCTCAAAACCGACCCGATAAACCCCCCAATCCCCACGACCAGCAAGTGAGCCATGACAAACTCCTACCGATTTTTTCCGAGATCTTCGGGTAGGAGTCATCAGCCCCGTGGCGGTTGTCGGCAGACCCCATTGCCGGGCGACGGTACGGCCGCGGCAGACCGTACCGCTCAACTAACTCTCCTGATTGAAGTTACGCGAAGTTTCATCGCGGGGCAAGCCGGGGCACGGTCTCGTGGACACCGCCACATGAATGAACCATCGGGGGTCTGCCTAATCGCGAAAGTCTCATTTTATTGACGCCACACATCCTACCGATCCTATCTGATAGCAGGAATCTGTGTCCCCCCGCAGTGATCGCTTAGGGTTCTGCAGGTCGCGCCGCCACTTCGGCGCCGCCGACCGTCTGACCCTCCGTGTGGCCGAGTGCTAGTCGGTTGGACTAGCTGCGACGGAAGTCGCCGGCGGCGCGTGGCGCGATGCGCGCTGCGTCGAGCGGGGAACACGTTGGCCCCGCCCCGAGAGTTCTCGATGGAAGTTGATCGACAGCCCAGCCCCTGGCCGTGCGTGGCGATGCTGGCCGGCCTATTGCTGCTGAGCCTGATGGCCCCACGCTATTGGCGGAGCAGCGATTCTGCAGACGCGACGCAGCGCCCGGCCCACAAAAAACAAGCGGCGCCGAAGCGAACCGTCTTTGTGCCGTTTGGCATTGAAGAACAACGACGGTATTTCCCTTTCCTGCGGGCTCCGGTCGCGGATTTCGACCCGCTCGACCTCTGGGCGCCACCAACGATTGAGGAGTTGGTCGCCGCCCGCGCCGGGATGCGTCACTACCAGGGTCAGCTCATCGAATGGCCGGTGATTGCGCTTCCGGCAGTTCGATCTGCTCGAGAGCCGTTGGCGGCGCCGGTGGCAACGCCGGAAAGCGAGATCATGTCGGCGACGTTCCAGCTTGCCGGTCGGCTGCTCGTCGACTACTCGCCGATGGATGCCGCGGCGGAAGTTTCAGCGAGGATCGCGGAGATCCACAGGTGGTGGTCGTCGCAACCGGCCGTCGTAAGCGGGCGGTCGCCGAGGCCGACCACGTTGCGCTTGGTGGGTCCCGGCGATCGGCTGTCCATGGTTCCGCCGCAAAGTGAACCGGCGCCGTCCGAAACGGAACCCAGTGCCCGCGCGCCGCGCGGCGACGGGTGGTGCGTGCCCCAGGTGCTCTTGCAGCAGCTTCAACGGTTGGCCCACCATCCCAGTTCGGCCGATTGGGCCGAGCGAACGATCGGGCAACTCTACGCCTTGACAAAGCGCGACCACCTGGAGGGCGACGACGTCCAATCGATACTCGAGGCACTCAGCGATTCGGCCCAGCAGGCAGCCCGGATGGCAGAGTCGACCGGCGAGGACTGTTTGCGCGTCGAGCTGCTGAGGGCGCATTGGAGTCTGGCGCGGCGGCTCGATTGCTGGACCACGATTCACGAGATTCGCGTCGCCGAGCGAGCCCAGGAACGCATAGCCCTGCACGGCCCCATCGAATCGTTTTTCAACAAGCGGCCGGGCGGCACAGTCGCCGTTCCGCGCGGAGCCGCACTGAGTGCCGACTTGGAAACCTACGAGCACTCGCGCGACCCGCGGCTGGGCCGGCAGGTCGTCGGGCGGCAGCAGGCTCTTCAAACATCGGCCGATGCGCTCGATCGCTCGCTGGCCGACGCCGTCGAGCAGCATTACCGCAACGCCAACGTTCGCATCGCCGTGACGGCCGAATTCTTGAACCGGCTCGTCTCGCGGGAGCATTCCGAGGCGCGCATGCTGCGCGACCGCATCGCCGGCACGCCGATTAGCGGCCACTCGCACGTTCAATCCGGCAGCCGGGTGCAACTCCATCCGACGGAGGGCCGCTGGCAAATGACCGTCGAAGCAAACGGCGTGGTCGACGCCAGAACGCTGGCCGACGGCGGCCCGGCGCGGCTTCGCAGCGTTAGCGCGACGGAGTTCGCGGCGCGGAAATCGATCCTCGTCGATCCAAACGGCGTGCGGCTCCAGCAAACCACTGTCGACGCCACGAGCCACAACCGGCTCGTGGGTGTGACGACCGATTTCGACTGGGTCCCGCTGCTCGGCTCGTTCGTCCGCGAGCGCGCCGTCACCCAGTACCGGGCCCGTAGCGGGCGAGCCAGGTCCGAAATCGAGCAGCGGGTTTCCAGCCAGGCGGT
>CAZHIV010000091.1:0-3512 GCA_964532675.1 uncultured Planctomycetaceae bacterium | reverse complement strand
CTTTCCGAGAGGTCCAGCGTCGCGCCGATCTCTTTCATCGTCAGCTCTTCGTAGTAGTAGAGGATGATGATCAGCCGCTCGTTGCGGTTGAGGCCCTTGGTCACGAGCCGCATGAGGTCCGACTTTTGAATCCGCTTCGTCGGATCCTCGCCCTTCTTGTCCTCGAGGATGTCGATCTCGCGGACGTCCTTGTAGCTGTCCGTCTCGTACCACTTCTTGTTGAGGCTGATGAGGTTGACCGCGTTGGCGTCGATGATCATCTTCTCCAGCTCGGCGAGGCTAAGGGCCATGTGCTCGGCCAATTCGTTCTCGTTCGGCGACCGGCCGAACTTCGCCTCCAGCACCTTGACCGCCTCGTTCAGCTTGCTGGCCTTCGAGCGCACCAGCCGCGGCACCCAGTCCATCGTCCGCAGCTCGTCGAGCATCGCGCCGCGGATGCGGGGCACGCAGTACGTCTCGAATTTCACGCCACGCGTCAAGTCGAACGCGTTGATCGCGTCCATCAGACCGAACACGCCGGCCGAGATCAAGTCGTCCAGTTCCACTCCGTCGGGCAGCCGCGACCAGATGCGCTCGCCGTTGTATTTTACCAGCGGCAGATACTGCTCGATCAGCCGGTTGCGAAGCTGCTTGTTCTGGGGGTCGGCCTTGTAGGCCTTCCAGATTTCGGCGGTCTCTTCTGGAGACGCGGTCTTTCTCGCCGTGGCAAACGTCGACATTCGATCCTCCCTGATCGGTCGTGCTCCCGGAGGAGCTTTATCGAGGTCCATCTCGATGGGGTAATACAGTTATTGACTCACGCAAAGGCGCAGGCATTCAATCAACCACAAAGTTCACGAAGAACACAAAGGCAGCATGCGATTCCGCATCAGGATTCGTTCTTCGTGTTCTTTGTGTACTTAGTGGTTCAAATCAACGATCCTCAATGCTTAGATTCCGTCATTTTCCTTTACCAGCAACGTGCTCCGCATGTGCTAACTGCTGCTCGAGCTTGGCGCGCACCGATTCGTCGATCGTCGATTGGGCAAGGTGTCCCAGAAGTGCGCCGAGCGCTGCGAACAGGACCAGGCAAACCGTTGCCAGCGCGAGCGTGCCTTCCACGCCGCCGGAGTTCAGCCAGCCGCGGCAGATCACCACGGCCATCGCCAGTGGGCCCAGGATACCGGCGTACACGCGACCCATAACTGTCCCTTGGGGTGCCGTCAAACTTGCCGCAGTTACGCCAGTTTGAATCACCACGGCGCGCCGAGGTGACGTCGCACCTTATCGACGGCCGGCTGCGATCAACTTGAATCGTTTTCTTCGTCATGCAACCAGCTCCGCGGCCTTCGCCGATAGCACGTCGCCCACCGCGCGGCCCAGCCACAACATCGCGTGGCCGAACGGCGTGTTCGGCCGTTCCCACACGCGCGGCTGCGGATGCATGCCATCGTCCTCTTCATGCGAAGGCAACGACGGCAGCGCTGGCACGGTGCGACCCAAGAACCGGCCACATGCGCTCGAGAACCGCCGATCGGCCTCCGCCGCCGCGCGATCGTCCTGGCATCGATTTACGACCAGCCGAACGTTGGGGCCGGCGCCGTCGGCCGCGGTCCGCTTGAGCGCCGCATACGAATCCACCAGCGCGGCGCCGTCGGCCGTCGTCACCAGCAGCACCAGGCTTGCATGCAGCCAGAACCGACGCGTCCAAGCGGAGAGTCCGCTGCCCAAGTCAACCACCAACAAATCGAACTCCGTCCGCGACGATTCCAGCTCCGCAAACAGAACCTGCTGATCGCGACGCGAAAACTCCGCGCCCCCCCACGTAGGCGAGTTTCTCCGAAACTCGCATCCTCGACTCGATGAGACGCGGCCTCGCCGCGCCAACAACGTCATCCCCGCAGGCCCCGGCACCAACGCCTCCGCAATACCACACCGGCCCGCCAGCACGTCCGACAAAGTGCGCTCCACTTGCGAACCGCGAACGCCGGCCACCTCCGCCACGCTGTTGTTTTCCGCCGCCGCATCCACCAGCAGCACCCGCTCGCCCCCGTCGGCCAACACCGCAGCGAGATTCACCGCCACCGTGGTGGTGCCCACGCCCCCGCGCCCCCCCGTCACCGCAATCATCGGCGGCCCCGCCGAGAATGCGCGCACCGGAGGCGCCACCCCATGAATCATCTCCCGTAAACTACTAGCTTGATCCGACATCGCGGTATAGGCGCAAGGCATAAGTCGTAAGTATTCGAAGCCATCCGGGAACTACGATGTCAGCCCCCGGCTCTGCCGGGGGTTTCTTCGCGCGGCAACATGTCGCGCTCATTTCAAAACCCCCGGCGGAGCCGGGGGCTGGTGCCGTGTTTAATCCTCGGACACCCTCAAGTATTCTCTTGGCCCGACTCAACGACTCAACAACGGACAACGAACTACTACTCCTCCATCCCCAACAACATACTCGCCACCCGCCTGCTTTCCGCCACCTGGATGTCGTCCGGCACGTTCTGCCCGTCCGTAAGGTAGCTCAACGGCAGCCCGCACTCGCGCACGAGCGACACCAAGTGGCCGAGGCTGCTGGCCTCGTCGAGCTTCGTCAGCAGGATGGCCGTGGTTCCGACGTCGGCGAACCGCTCGGCCGTCGCGATGAGGCTTTTCGCCCCGGCCGTGCTGCTCAGCACGAGATGCACATCATCCGGCTCGGCCTCGGCGAGCATCGAGCGGAGCTCTTGAATCCGTACTTCGTCGCGGGGGCTGCGTCCGGCCGTATCCATCAGCACCATGTCGAGGTGGCTCATCCGCGCCACCGCTTCGCGCATTTCCCGCGGCGTGGCCACCACCTCCATCGGCAAGTCGATGATGTCGGCATACGTGCGCAGCTGCTCCACCGCAGCCACGCGGTACGTGTCGACCGTGATCAGCCCGACGCGCCGCTTCTCGCGCAACCGGTAGTTGGCCGCCAGCTTGGCGATCGTCGTCGTCTTGCCGACGCCCGTCGGCCCCACGAGCGCCACCAAGCGGCAGCGGTTCGCGTCGATTCCGATCGGCCCGGACACTTTGATCTCGTCCTCCAGCAGCTCGCCGATGCGCGACTTCAACCATTGTGGATCGTCCAGAGCGTGCCGCTCGCCCTGCGCGCGGATTTCATCGATCCACGCTCGCGCGATCGACTCGTCCACCTCGGCCTCGATCAGGTCGGTGAACACCTCGAACAGCGCCTCCGGCAGATCGTGCATCGGCCCGGTCGACGCCCGCTGGCACAGCTTCTCGACCATCGCATGCAGCTCGTCGAGCTGCCCCGCCACCTGCTGCCGAAAGTCGTCCCGGTATCGGCTGCGGTAATCGGCCTCCAGATGCGCCGCTGGCACCCCATGTGAATGGATCGAGGAGCGAGGAGCGAGGAGCGAGGAATAGTCCGCTGTGCCTGTCGGTTGTCCGTACTGGCTATCTGCCCCTCGCGACTCATGGCCCGCATCCCATTCGGCACCCGCTCCTCGCTCCTCGCTCCTCGCTCCTCCCGCCGGCAGCCGGCTCGGCAC
>CAZHIV010000090.1:0-16016 GCA_964532675.1 uncultured Planctomycetaceae bacterium | reverse complement strand
CAAGGAAGAGATTCATCTGGCCCGCAAGATCGAGCTCACCCGGGCCGCGTTCCGCCGCAAGCTTTTGTGCTGCGATTATGTTATCCGCAGCGCCGTCAAAGTGCTGCACCGCGTCCACCGCGGCGAATTGCCGTTCGATCGCACCGTGCAAGTCTCCGTGACCGACCGCTTGGAAAAGGATCAGATTCTCGGCCGGCTGCCGCACAATCTGACCACGCTCGACCGGCTATTGGAGCGCAACGCCGAGGATTACCGCGTCGCCACCAGCAGGTCGCCCAAAGCGAACGAACGCAAGGCGGCCTGGAAGCGGCTTAGCCGCCGGCGCTGCCGGGCCGTGCTGCTCGTCGAAGAGTTGGGCCTGCGCACCCAGCGGATCGAGCCGATGATCGGCCAGCTCGAGCAGTTCAGCGCCCGGATCGATCAGCTCAAGGCGCAAATTGAGCAGATGAAGAAGGAGAGGAAGTCGCCGGCCGAGCGGCAGCCGCTGCTGGTGGAATACCGCAACATCCTTCGTGCTTTGCAGGAAACGCCCTCCAGCCTGCGCAACCGCATCCTCGATCTCAAGAAGGTTTACAGCGAATACCAGAAGGCCAAGCGCGGCCTGTCGGAAGGCAATCTGCGGCTGGTGGTGTCGATCGCCAAGAAGTACCGCAACCGGGGCCTCTCGTTCCTGGACCTGATCCAGGAAGGCAACGCGGGCCTGATGCGGGCCGTGGACAAATTCGAGTATCGCCGCGGCTTCAAGTTCTGCACCTACGCGACGTGGTGGATTCGCCAGGCCATCACGCGGGCCGTGGCCGACCAGAGCCGTACGATCCGCATCCCCGTGCACATGGTCGAAACGATGAGCCGGGTGCGGAACGTGTCGCGGCAGCTTTTACAGCGGCTGGGACGCGAGCCTTCCATCGAAGAGACGGCCCGGGCGGCCGATTGCACGATCGAGGAAGCCCGCCGCGTGCTGGCGATGAGCCGCTACCCGATCAGCCTCGACCGGCCGGTCGGCAACAGCGAGGACAGCCACTTCGGCGATTTGCTTCCCGATTCGGGCGCGGAGAGCCCGGCGATCGGCGCCGCCCAGGAAATGCTCCGCGGCCAGATCTCCAAAGTGCTCAAGACGCTCAGCTACCGCGAGCGGGAGATCATCAAGCTCCGCTACGGCCTGGGCGACGGCTACAGCTACACGCTCGAAGAGGTCGGCCACATCTTCAAGGTCACCCGCGAGCGTATCCGCCAGATCGAAGCCAAGGCGGTGCGCAAGCTGCAACAGCCCGGCCGGATGACGGAGCTGGTCGGATTTTTGGATTAGCGGTAGGTCAGGCTTTCCAGCCTGACTCGAACGCGCGGCCACCAAACGTCAGGCTGGAAAGCCTGACCTACAAATCAAGGCGACTCGTTCGTCTTCTACCGAACCGGGGCGTGGCGACACGCTCCGGTTTTTTCGTTTATACTCGGACGGCATGAAGGCTCGCCGCTTTATATTTGGCATTGCTCTTTTCGTGCTCATGGTCCCCTTGGTGGGCGGTCGCGCACGGTGCGAGCCAGCGGCTGTCGCCGTCGGCTACCGCGGCATCTGGTACATGAATCAGCCGACCGGCGACGAGCACGGGCGGGCAGCCACGTGTGGCAACTGCCGGTTGATATGGATGGCAAATCTGCGGAGCCCGCAATCTCGCACTAGCCGGCAGGCGTTCAGACATCTTACGCGCCCCGACCGGCGCGACGGCCCATGAGCAGCAAGTCGACTCGCATCGCTCGCATCGGCAGTGGCTGTGGCATGCTGTTCGCGCTGCCGTTCGTGGCCGTGGGAGTGGGTATGACCTGGTGGACGTGGCGCTCCATATCACAGTACGAGGCGATGCAGTCTTGGGTCGAAGTGCCGGCGATCATCACGCAAACAGAGCTCGAGCGGAAACAAAGCGACGATGGCGTCACCTTCCGTGTAACCGCGGAGTACCAATACGAGTACGAAGGCCGAGAGTTTACCGGCCAGCGGGTTAGCATCCACAGCGGCAGCGATAACATCGGCAGCTTCCAGCGGGATGCCTATCAGGAACTAAAGCGGCACTTAGCTCAGAAAAAGCCGTTTCGTTGTTTCGTCAACCCGGAGCAACCGAGTGAAGCCGTGCTGTATCGGCGGCTGCGATGGGAAATGACGGCGTTTTTCACGGTGTTCGCGACGACGTTCGGCGGCGCCGGGCTTGGAATCCTGACCGGCGCCTTGGTATACGCGCTGCGGACGCCCAAATCGGGCGGTGCGAATGTACCCGCTGACGAGCCGTGGATGGCGCGCGCCGATTGGGCATCGGGGCGGATTCAGCCCAGCGGTGGCACGGCCTTCGCCGTGCCGATCTTGGGCATCCTCACAGTCTGGTGGGCGGTGGCGTCGTTTCCCCTGATGTCAAAGCTGCCGGAAATACTTCAGGCCGCCGACAGCCGTTGGGCGATGGTGACGCTCGTCTTTCCCGCGGTGGGCGCGGTGCTTGTGCTGATCCTCATTTACCAGTTTATTCGCAGCCAGAAGTTTGGTCGGTCGACGCTCGAACTGGCCACGACGCCGGGCGTGGTGGGCGGAAAAATGGCGGGCGTCATACGAATTCCCAAATCGATTCAAACGGCCGAAGGGTTCCGGCTCAAGTTGAGTTGCATCGAACACTCGCTCGACAGCAACGGCGAAAGCCGGGAGGACGTCGTCTGGCAAACGGAGCGGCTAGTGACCGAACCAATGCACGATCGAATGGCCGGCGGCACCGCCGTGCCGGTGCTGTTTGCGATTCCCTACGAGGCGGAAGGAACGTCCCCGTCCAAGATCGGCCGCCATGTCGAATGGCGGCTGGAGGCGTCGGCGGAGATGCCGGGCGTCGATTACAAGACGCAGTTCGAGGTGCCCGTGTTCAAGTCGGCCGAGAGCCGGGCCGATTTCCAGCTTGACGAGCGGCTGGTTGCGGAGTTTACGGCCGCCCCGCGCCGCGATTTGCTTTTGCGCCAAGCCAAAATCTTAAAGGAGCCGCTGCCGGGCGCGGGCGTGCGATTAGTGTTCCCCGCGGCGCGCAATCTCGAGGTGGCGTTGCCGCTTACGGCGCTCACCGCGCTCTGGTCCGGGGCGGTTTGGCTGATGCTCCACCTGGAATTCCCCGTCGTGTTTCCGATCATATTCGGACTGATCGATCTGCTGCTGATCTGGCTTGTGATCAATCTCTGGTTTTACCGCAGCGTGGTCGAGGCCCGCTCGGACGGGCTGACGTTCCGAGGCGGCTGGTTCGGCATCGGCCGAAAGCACCGGATCGCCGCCGAGGACGTGAAACGGATTACGACCAGCAGCTCGATGAGCGTCGGCACCAAGGTGTGGAACAACATTGTCGTCGTGCCGCGCACGGGCAAGCAGCGGACGATTGCCCAATCGATCGAGGGGCAACTCGCTCAGCAAGCCATAGTTGACGAGATAAATCAAGCATTACGACGGGATGCCGACACGGGCGCGGAGCGAGCGTAAAAACGCGTGATTGCCGCGACGCGAAATTATTCCATTGCCGGGTGCTTTACAAGAGCCCCAGGCGGCATTAAACTCGTCGGCGGTAAACGTGCGTTGGTGGTCGGCGGCCGCGGTTTTGGCTGCCGACGAACAGGGAACCCGGTGCGAATCCGGGACGGCCCCGCCGCTGTAACCGAGCACGAACCGCGAAACGTTCTGTTTTGGCCATTGCCTGAAGTCACCGGCCGGCGGCCGGTGCCACTGGGCGAGAAGGCCTGTTTCGCGGAGAGTTCGGGAGTCAGAAGACCTACCAACGCGTGGCATGCGCGAGCCGCGAGGGACGGCTGTCGTGAGCGTTCGGTCTTAAAAGGTTGCGGCACTTCACGCGATTGGTCGGTGTTGGCCATGCGCGTTAAGCCGCAGACAAATTGTCATGCCAGGCATGCGCCCCTCCCCCGCCCTCTCCCCAGCCCGGGGACTGGAAAAACGCTGCGCGATGACGTTGGTCGAGCTGCTGGTGGTCGTGGCGATCATCGGTGGGCTCGCGGCGCTCTTGTTGCCGGCGGTGCAGGCGGCGCGGGAAACGGCGCGGCTGGCGCAGTGTCAGAACCATCTTCGGCAGATCAACCTGGCGGCGCTGCTGCACGTCGATCGCAACGGCGCGTTTCCGATCGGCTGCATCGGGCGGTGGCGCGACCAGTCGATTAGCCCGCCGCCGCGGCAACGGTTTATTGCGTGGAACGTCCAACTGCTGCCGTATTTGGACGAACAGCCGTTGTGGGAGCAATTCGATTTTTCGCTGCCGTCGTACGACGCCGCGAACAAACCCATGGCCGCAACGGTGGTCGACGTCTTTCTCTGCCCCAACACGATGGAGTCGGAATTTCGCAACATGTCGGGGCTGTGGCGAGGCGCGGCGTTCAGCGATTACAGCGGCGTGTACGGCGTCGAGGGCATCGGCCGCGACGTGCCGTGGGAAGAAAGCACGAGCGACGACTCGCTGCCGAAACAAGTGCTGCGCGACGATGCGCTGGGCGTGATGATTTTCGACGAAGCGGTATCGCCGCGGCAGATTACGGATGGACTTGCAAAAACGGCCTGTCTCGCCGAGACGACATTGCGACGGGAGACGGAATCGGAATGGGTCAATGGCAACAACGTGTTCGCCCAGGAGGAGACAACGCCGATCAATGGCATGGGAAACCGCAAGGAAATCGGCAGTCCACACGCGGGCGGGGCGTCGCTCGCGTTTTGCGACGGGCAGGTGCGGTTCGTGACCGAGACGATCGAGCAGGCGGTTCTAAATGCGATGCTGACCAAGGCAGGAGGCGATTAGAACATGGCCACAAAGGCACGAAACGCACAAAAACGAGAAGAACAAATGAAGGATCCAATGGAACCGTCGACGCAGATTAATCGCAAGGCAAACAGGCATGAGAAAAGACGCCGTCGAGGCGACTCGAAGTCGGCCGGCGGGATTAGCAAGCTGCTTTTTCTTTTCGTGTCTTTTTGTGCCTTTTCGTGGCCAACTATCTGTGCCGCGGCGCCGTTCTCGTTCGACGACATCGAGTTCTGGGTCGGCGAGGGCGAGAATCGGGCGGCGCTGGTGATCGACTGGGTCGAGAATTCGGCGGAGCCGCCGGCATTGGCCTGGGGATTTCGCTGGGACGGCTCGGCGCGCGGCAGCGATATGCTGGCGGCGATCGTGGCGGCCGATCCGCGGCTGGTCGCCAAAGTCGGTGGTCAGTCCGGCAACCTGACTGCGGTGTACGGCCTCGGGTACGACACAAACAACGACAACAACGACGAGTACTTCAAACTGGCCGAACGGGACGAGATGGGCCAGGTGGTGAATGTGACGATGCCGTTCGACGAGGACGGATACTTCTACACGGGTCCGGCCGACGGCGAAGAAGCCTTGGACGATGAGCACGATTACTACGCGGAAGGCTGGTTTGGCGGCTTCTGGCACTACGGTATCGCGTCCTCCAATCCTTACGACGGCGGAAGCTGGTCGGACGACCTGCTCGGCATGACCGGCCGAGTGCTGAACGACGGCGCGTGGGATAGCTGGGCCTTTACGCCGACGTTCAACTTCGCGGCGTTTGCCGAGAACCCACAAGCGGCAACGCCTCCCGATGCGGGCGCCGGCGACTTCAACGGCGACGGCAGCGTGGACGCGGCCGACTACGTCGCATGGCGCCACGGCGACGGATCTCCCGAGAGCTATGACACGTGGCGCATGAACTTCGGCGCGACGACCGGCTCCTCCGTGCCCAATTCGTTCATCATCCCGGAACCAACGACGGCGTCGTTCTTCGCCATTGCCTTTTTGGCAACACAAATCGCGGGCGGTCGAAAACCCAGGCGTATCAAATCCCCTTTGGAGGAACGCTGATGTCTTGTGTAAAGAAGAATTCTGGCATCGTATTGAGCATGACATTGCTATTTGGTCTGGCTCAGCAAGCCGCGGCCCAATATGCGGCGGCGGTCGTTTCGTACGATGCCGGCGCGACGCCCGTTGCCGGATTTACAACGGCTGCGGCGGCGTTGGGCGAGCCGGAACGGTTTACGGGGGAGGGCCTATTTCCGGGCGTCGTGTCGCCGTTCTATCCGCCCTACCTGTCGAGCGAGATTGTCTCCGTGGGCGCAGGCGGGCAAATCACGTTGCGGCTGTCGCACTACGCGATTCCGCAGGCGGCGGAGCCAGAGATCGGAGTCTTCCAGAATATCGGACTGGTCGACCTTGATTACCCCAATGGACAAGCCGGAACACCGGCAACGACATTTGGCGATTTGGACGAGGCGATCGTCGACGTGAGCACAGACGGCGTCGATTGGGTGAGCCTCGGCAGCATCACATTCGACGTTCCAACTAACGGCTACACCGACCTGACGGATCCTTTCTCGGCGACACCCGGCAATCTTCCCAGCGACTTTCGACAGCCGTTTACTGGCAGCTTAAGCAGCTTCGACGGGCTGCCGTACTTTGATGCCGGCGGTCCGGACATGCTGGACCTCCTGGCTGGCTCGGGAGGAGGCACGTGGCTCGATATTTCGGACACCGGTCTGCCGAAGGTCGGATACATCCGCTTCTCGGTTGCCAACGACGGTGATGCCGGCACGAGCCTGAATTTCGAGCTGGACGCCGTCTCAATCTCTCATGCGGCGACCGGCACGGCCATCGTGCCCGAGCCGACAATGTGGTCCCTGGTTTTTGCCGCGATGATCTTGCCCGCGCTCAGCCGTCCGCAACGGCGGCCTCCGCAGAAAGTGGCAGAACCTGGCCGAGGGCAATCCAGGTCGATAACACAACGGCTTGGATCAAATAGTGCGAGCTGAAAATAGTGACGGTGAATAGCGGCGGAATTTCGCGCGGTCCGTACGCCGCCGCGAAGACTATTGAAACGACAAGCCACACGACAAGCCCCACGGCGAGCGCCACGCCCAGCGCGCCCGCCAGTCGGATCAATATGTGCCGCGCGGCGGTCCAACTGACGAGGCTTGCTACGGCCACAGCCACCGAGCCGAAGATGAACAGGGCGGCGGCCGCGGCATCTTCGAATATTTCGTTGCCACGCAGTGTGGCGCCGAGCAGCCCTACGACCGTCATGACGATCAGCAGTTGTGCCACGGAGTATTTCCACTCTCGCGCCGACCCGGTTCGATGCTCCCAATAACGAGTACGCACGAGCAGCCATAGCGCCATCAAGAGCAAGGCGACGTGTAGGCCGTAGTAGGGCACGATTTGCCACACGTTTCTTGTCTCGCCGAAGTAGGTTGCAGCGACCGATGCAATGATGACCGCGATCCAGGGTGCGACGCGCGTCGCGACATTGGCCCTCGGCCGGAGAATCGACCAGATGCATACAACTCCAAGCTGGCCCGCCGCCAGCGCGTCGTAGATCAGCTCCCAATAGGGCCCATGCGGCGATTTCGCGGCGGTCCATGCCACGGCGTCGACGCAGAGCGTCGCGGCGAAAAGAAGCCAGACGATGACGGGCGAACGTTGCGGCATGGCAAATCGCGCGCTTGCAGGAGGATTCGCTTACTGCCAGAATAACCGCTTTGACGATTGACAACGAGTTCACATAGTCGGCCCATCTTGGGCCGGTTAAGCCCATCTTCGGCTGGCCAAGGGTCCGATGTATGCTCAAGCCGGCCAGGGTGGCCGGGCTATGTGGACAAAACACTTGCGGCCATGTCCAGCACCACGCTCATCGAAAAATGTTGCCTCGTCGCCAATCCGGTGGCGGGGAATCCAACGCACTACCTGATCGAGCAGGCTTTCGCGCATCGGGGGCTCGACTGGCGGTTCATGTCCTTCGAAGTGGAACCGGAGCGGCTGGGCGACGCGATGCGCGGCTTGCGAGCCTTGGGGTTTCACGGCGTGAAGATCGGCGAACCGTTTCACGAGGCGGCGGTCGAATACCTGGACGAGCTTAGCGACGCGGCCCGGCGATGCGGGTCGGTCAACTGCGTTACGGCGAACGGCGGCCGGTTTGTGGGCGACAGCACGGAAGGCGCTGCCTTCATCGAACTCTTGCGGCAGCATGTCGACCCCGTCGGACGACGAGCGGCGATCCTTGGCTCAGGCCGGCTGGCGCGGGTCATCGCGCTGGCGCTGGCTGAGGCGGGCATGACGAGCGTCGAAGTCGCGAGTCGAAACGAATCTGCGGGCCGGCAACTCGTCGAGCTTATCGACCAGCACACGGCCGCGGCCGGTTCGTGGCGATCGCTCGAGGTCGGCCCCATGATCCTCGAGTCCGAAACGGCCGTGCTCGTCAACGCCACGTCGCTGGGCACGACGAATCCGGGCGCCAAGTTACCACTGCAAGTGGACTCGCTCGGCTCCAAAACGATCGTGGCCGACGTGGCGTATAACGTGTCGCGGACGTGGCTGACGCAACAGGCGGCCGAGCGCGGCTGCCGAGTGATCGACGGTCTCTCGCTGTATGTCCAGCAAACGGCGCTGGCCCTCCGCGCGTGGACCGGCATCGCACCGGACACAGTCGCCATGCGCGAGGCGGCGGAGGAATTCCTGGGAATCTAAAACCGGAAGATTCACCACAGAGGCACAGAGAGCGCGGAGAAGACAAGGCACGACTGCTAATACTTAACACGCAGAATCTGAATTTGAATCAGGTGCATTGCTGTTTTTATTCTGTCTCTTGGACTTTTCTCTGTGTCCTCTGTGTCTCTGTGGTGACTTATTCCGGCGTGTCGCAGGAAATTTATGGCCAATGGATTGTTCATCACGGGGACCGGCACGGGCGTGGGCAAAACGTACGTTGCCGCGCTCGTCGCCCGGGCGTTGCGATCGGCCGGGCGTCGGGTAGGCGTGTTTAAGCCGGCGGCGAGCGGATGCGAAACGCGCGACGGGCAGCTCGTTTCGCCAGACGCGGTCGCCCTGTGGGACGCGGCGGGCCGACCAGGCACGCTCGATCAGGTTTGCCCGCAGCGGTTCGCCGCCCCGCTGGCTCCGCACCTGGCAGCAAGAGCTGAGGGTCGCCGAGTCGATTCTTTGTTGCTGCGGGAAGGGCTCGCGTTCTGGCAGGAGTCGAGTGAGATTGTCTTAGTCGAAGGCGCGGGCGGGCTGATGTCGCCTGTCAGCGATGAGGATTACAACGCTGATCTGGCGAAGGAGTTTGGATTCCCTCTGGTGGTGGTGGCAGCCAACGTGCTGGGCACGATCAACGCCACCTTGCAGACGCTGATCGCGGCGAAGAGCTATGGAATCGAGGTGGCGGGTATCGTGCTTAACACGCCGCAACGAAACAGCAAGGATCTCAGCGTCGAGACGAACGCCAGCGAGCTCGCTCGGCGAAGCAGCGTCCCGCTGCTCGCCACGGTGGAATTCGGCGAAGGCTTGGCGAGCGATGTCGACTGGTTTTCGCTAAGTGGAAAGCCTCGTACATCGGGGCGAAGTTAGTCCGCCTTCGCTTAGAAAGTGACTGCTTCCAATTCTCGGTGAGGCGCGGCGACTTGATCGGTCGCGTTCTCAAGCAACCGGAAGCCATATTCGGCAGCGGGGTCGACGACAAACGTCTTCGGATAGACGTACTTCTGCGTCTTCGTGCCGAGAAACTTGCCCGCGTAGCGAAATACCCTGGCGACGGCCTGCTTGGCGTGAGCGGCAACGCCGTCCGCTTCGACACTCGTGCAGGAAACGCCAAGATGCTTTCGCAGCAGATGGTTAGCATTGTGAACGTTGAGCCGGCGGCGGGCACGGGGGTTCTTGTGCTCCGTGGAAAGCGATACGTTCAGCCCTTCGAGGTTCGTCACGCGGTGCGGCGTGAGCTGCGGCCAGGTGATGAGCTGGCCCGGCTGGGCGTCGAACACCAAGGCATAGCGGTCGAAGCTGCGGTCGTAGGGCACTTCGTCGGTCCATTCGCCCGAGCATACCTTTCCGAGCACCTGAGATGATGCGAAGCGTTCGTCGAACGGCGGATAGACCCAGACGCGCTTCACGCCGCGAATGTGCCACAGCATGTTCACCGGCATATCTACGTGATAGGGCACCCAGGCGGTGGGCGACGAGATGAGCAAATTGGCCGTGCGATCCTCCGCTTTGAACGACGGATTATTGGCTTCGATCTCGTCGTAAAGGGCATGGATGATCTGGGCGATCTTGGGATGATGCTCCAGCATTTTGCGGCAATTGATCCATAGCTGGCCGGTGCGCACCAGCTGCAGCAACTGCTCCGCCGGCACGCCATTGCGGTCGCCCTCGCGCCAGTCGAAGACCTGCGGATCGGCGCCCATCGTGTTGACGCTGAAATCCTCGACCGGATGGCGATCGATAATTTCCGCGAGCGCTTGGTCTGAAAACAGATCGCTATCGGTCAGGCCGTGGCGAGCGACCAGCACGCCCCGCTCCACGGTATTGAAATCTTGTTGCGTCCAGTTAACGAGCAAGGAGCGGGGCATGGAGAATCCCTCGATGTGGTGCAGACGGCGACTGACATCGTCAGATCGGCAAGCCGCATGCCAACGCCCGTGTTTTGGAATGGACCGTTGATTTCCCTGCAACGGAGCGAAGATCCGTCGGCAGCCGGTGGCAAGAAAGCAACACGGCTGTTGCCCGACATCCACCTCGGGCGGTCCAAGACGCGCAACGGCGCGGCGCGAGATTCCGCTTGTGCCGCTTGGAGGAGATTTATGGCCGCCGTTGTGATTGCTTTATGCGGTGGCGACGGCCTCGGCAACGGTGGGGCGGCGGCTTTCGGCAGATGACGTATCGATGGCCAGCGTCATCGTCGTCGCCCAGCGGCCGTCCTTGTCGGCCTCGATGAACCAGTGCGGTTGGACCACGACCGATTGATGCACGAGCTCAAAGCCGGATTCCGACTGGCTGACCGTTTCAATGGGGAACGTCCACAGGCGCATTGGCCGGTCGGCTCGCAGCTCGACGTTGATCCCGAGCCATTCGTCGGTCAGGCCCAACGAATCGACATCCAGCAGGTTCAGGTGCGTGCCGAGGTGGCCGAAGGACTGGCCGCGGGCGTCGTGGAAATAGCGATCGTCGATCCCCGCGGGCAGACCGGCGAAGTTGAACTCGACGCCGAAGTGGATGGGTTCGCCTGGGGGCAAACCTTCCAGCAGGTAGGCGATTTCGAGCGTCTGGCCGCCGGATTCGAGGGTGAGGCCCTTGGTGATTCGCACGGCCCGATCGCCCACGTGGCCATCGCGCGTCAGTTGCACTTGCATGCGCCGCGGATTGCGGCGGAGCCTGGCCTCGAAAGGGCCGGTGACAAAATCGCCGAGCTCCTGGTAATCGCCGTGAACGACCGCTTCGAGCGGCGTGTCGGCCGGATAGAAATGATCGACGAGGCTCTTGCGGCGGTGGCGATCAAACTGCAGCCGCTGGTCGAGGCCGGGCTGCTTGAACACGACGCGGTCGTGAATGCTGGCAACGTCCAACGACGAGGCCGATTCGCCGGCGCGGACCGCTTCGTGGTAGGCCTCTTCGCGGCGGGTGAGTGTGGCCAGCAGGTTGTGGCAAATGGGCCGCGCATCCAGCTCGTACAGGTGGCCACCGTGCGCGGGCGCGACAAGCGCGAGGAGTCGATTGCTGGCCAGGCACACCTCGGGACGGCCGTCGAAATTGTAATCGTCGGCTGAGAGCTCGACCCACTGCTTGTCGCCGACGGCCGTGCCGCGCCCTGCCGCCGCATCGAGCAGGTTATCCGCGGCGATCAATCGCTGGTAAATGGCGTTTCGCAAATGGGGCAGGTACGCTCCGCCGAATGCGCCATGCCAGTAAGAGCAATTGCACTGGCCGCGGTAGAGCTCGGTGCGAGCCTGATCGATCAGCGACCGGTCGCCGAAGCGACCGGTGCGCGATTTGCCGTTCGAGCTTTCGGTCGTCATTTCGTGCAGGCGGCGGCTAACCATCTGCATGCGGGAGTACATCTCGTTCGTTTCCGGATACTTGACCTTGAAGTTTCGCCAGTATCCGCCGCGTACGAAGCGGGCGACCGCTTCCCACTTGCCTTCGTGCTGCAATTGATGCTTCAGGTGGGTGAACTCGACGAGCCGCTTGGTGGGCAGGGCCCACTCGGTCATCTCGCGGTAGCTGCCTTCGGGCAGATAAATTTTGCCGAGCGGCGGTACCTGGTCGAGCGCTTCGCTGGGCGTCACCACATTGAGCCAGCTTCGATTCTCCACGAGCGCATCGAAGAAGCGGCGGAGCCAGCGGTTCTGGTAAACGTGCTCCTTGGTACCCGGCCAGACGCCGAACTTCTCTCCGTCGTCGCCGAACGTGACGACCGCGCCCGGCTGTCGCTCGGCGATCTGGCGGAGATAGTTGATCGTCTCCTCCGGTTCGCGGAAGGGAATCGTGTAGCGAAGCGTCTCGCTGCCGGGAAAGACGGACAGCAGCTTGGTGTCGTCCTCGGTGATGTAGTAGCCGTGCAGGTCGTCGTCCTCGAGCCCGGCGTTCCTGAAGTGGAAGTCGTCGAGCAGGGTGTATCGCACGCCCGCTTCGACCAAGTCGCGGGTGAGCGATTGCTCCCACACCCGCTCGGGTATCCACATGCCGCTGATGGGCGTGGCAAAGCGATCGGCGAGCCATTCGGCGTAGCGCGTGATTTGGCCGACGCGATCGCGCGGCGGAATCATCGCGAGAATGGGTTCGTAAGACGCGCCGCCGACGATCTCCATCCGCCCGGCGGCGACCAAAGCGGCCAGGCGATCGAGATACTCTGGGTGCCGGGCGGCCAGCCATTCCATCAACGAGCCGCTGGTATGGAGGGCGATGGGCAGATCGGCGTAGTCCTCGAACACGTCGAGAAACGGCCGGTAACTGTCCTGATAGGCGTGCTCGAAGACGCCGTCGAAATTACCGATCGGCTGGTGATTGTGAAAGACAAGGACAAGTCGAATCGCGGGGGTCATGAGGAATCCTTGCCGACACGATCGATGAAGATATCGGATTGTTGCGTTAACACTCGATCCTACCGCAGGGCCGCACAATGCGTCTACCTGGATCATTGCGAGCGACCGGCAAACCTGCGGCATCCAAAACGCGGCGGAGCGATGCGCGGGCGACCGGCCTGCCGGTGTACTTTACCGGATCGTCAAAATTTAGGCGGCCGACCAGGAAAAATCTAGGTCGCCCGAAGTTGCCGGGAGGCCGCCTCCGGCGCGAGCGGGTTAATCTGAACGCCCGTCGCGAGCTCGAAACCGGCCAGGGGATTCACGCGGGGAAGCAGCTCCATCCGCCAGTGATACCGGTTGTCGCAGTCGGTGTGCCAGGGCGCAGTTCGCAGCAGCAGATTGTAGGCCCCGTCCGGGACAATTAGTTCCAGGCGCTTCAATAAGGCGTGCAATACATCGGCCAGTCTGGCCGTCGCCTCGGGCGACGCGAAGCGCTCGAAGGATGGCTCGTGGCAGACCGGCAGTAGCCAGACTTCGTGCGGCTGCAAACTGGCGAAGGGGCAGAAGGCAACATAGCCGTCGCGCTCGTCGACGATGCGCTCGCCAAGGGTCCTTTCGTCTTCGATCAACTGGCAGTACGGGCACGTTTGGTTCTGACGATAGCGCCGCTCCGCGCGGCGCAACTCCGCGTCCACGGCCTGTGGAACGGTCGCCAATGCCATAAACTGGCTGTGCAGATGGGAGATTGACGCGCCCGCACGGGGACCTTGATTCTTGAACACGAGGCCGTAGCGAAAGCGCCCGTCGTCTCGCCAATGGCGGAGACGCAGAGCGTACGTCTCAAGCACCTGCTGCAACTGGCAGATTGAAAGCGCGGAGGTGCGATCAACATGCCGAGCGGACTCGACGATCACCTCGTGCGCCCCAAGCGCCGGCGAGGCGGAATCCGCGCTCTGCTCCGGCTCCACGGCGGGGAACATATTCGGCACGACCCGCACCTGCCAGCGGCCCTTGGCATCGAGTTTCTCGTACAGTGCCGGGGGCGTCCTGGGTTCACTGCCCACACAGAACGGGCAGCTTGGCACGCCGGCTGCTTCGGTTAGCCCAGCCTCGGCCAGCGCAAGTTTGGCGGCCATCTGGGTGCTGCTGGAACTAGCCACATCCGGCGCGAACTCGTTCGGCCGCAGCGCGCGGTTTTCGGCGACGATCACGGAGCGGCCGGTCAGCCAATCGTTGCGTAGTTCGGCCACAGCCATCCTTTGGCTTCAGCACGCCGACTTCGTGGCGCGGGCCAGCGTGCGCTGGTAGAGCCGGTCGTACTGGCGGGCGCTGTGGCTCCACGACCAATCCTGTCGCATGCCGGCGCGAATCAATTGCTCCCACACGGGCCGGTTCGCGTAAGCGCGGCACGCGCGCTCCAGCGTGTCGGCCAGGGCGGCCGTCGTATATTGATCGAAGCTGAAGCCGGTCGCGGCGTCGGCGGCGAGCGTCTCGTCTCGCACATTGACGATCGTGTCGGCCAGTCCGCCGGTGGCGTGCACGATCGGCACCGTACCGTATTTCAGGCTGTAGAGCTGGTTGAGCCCGCACGGCTCGTAGCGGCTCGGCATCAGGAAGATGTCGGCACCGGCCTCGATGCGGTGTGCCAGTTCGTTGGAAAAAGTGAGCCGAACGGCCAGCTTCTCGGGATACTTTTGAGCCAGGTCGCTGAACAACTGGTGGTAATGCGGCTCGCCGGTGCCGAGAATGACCCATTGCACGTCCGCCGCCGGGGCCCATTGCGGAATCAGCTTGGCAACGAGGTCGAAACCCTTTTGATCTGCCAGGCGGCCGATCATCGCTACCAGCGGCTGATCAGGCGCTGGGGGGAGCCCGATTTCCTGCTGCAAGGCCGCCTTGCAGGCCCGCTTCCCCTCGGCGAAGTTCTTCTCGCCGTAGTTGTGGCCGCCGAGGTAGGGATCGGTTTCCGGGTTCCACTCGCTGTAATCCACGCCGTTGATGATGCCGAACAGGTCGTCGTGGCGGTATTGCAGGATGCCTTCCAAGCCGCAGCTTAGCGGCGGCGATTGAATCTCCTGGGCATAGCGCGGGCTGACGGTCGTAATGGTGTCGGCGAAGGCCAGGCCGGTCTTCAGGAAGCTGAGATTGCCGTAGAACTCCATCTGCCGCCAATTGAAGTACTTCCAATCGAGGCCGGTCAGCTCCATGTCCCAGTGCCAGAAATTGCCCTGATAGCCGATGTTGTGCACCGTCAGCAGGCTGCTCATCGAGTCGTACGGCGGGATGCCGCACAGCTCGGTCTTCAAATAGGCGGGGATCAGCCCGGTCGGCCAATCGTGGCAATGGACCAGTTCGGTTTCCAGGTTGAGCAGCCGCACGCCTTCCAAGGCGGCGCGGCAGAAGAACACGAACCGCTCGCAGTTGTCCTTGTAATCGTTGCCGTTCTCTCGGTAGAGCTCGGGCCGATCGTAATACTGCGGCTGGTGCACAAGGTAAACCGGCACGTCGCTGCCGGGCAGCATTCCACGCAAGAAGGTGCCGGGCACCGTCTTGCGGCCGATCGGAATCTCAAAGCGAACTCCGGTCGACTCGACCGGCTGGCCGCTTTCCAGGGCCTGCCGAAACGCCGGCATCACGATCGCCGGCTCATGCCCCAGCTCGGCGAGTTTCCGCGGCAAGCTGCCGCACACATCGCCCAGCCCGCCCGTCTTGCAGAACGGCACCGCCTCGGTAGTGGCAAAGAGGATTTTCACGATTGTTCCTGTGAGGACGAGCGAAATGACTCTCCCTTGCGAAAATAGCATATTCCCGCGGACGGGGATAGTTTTTGAGAAGGTATCGCGGGCCCGTTCGATAAGGCAAGCGCAATCGAGCCGTCTAATTGTCCCAGATCGGCCAGAGCCGGCCGCCGCCATGTTCGATCCGAGCCAGTCGCGTGTCATAGACCGTATCAATTGCCTGGTGGGTGACCACCTCGGCGGTCGGGCCGGCCGAGTGTACGCGGCCTGCGCGGAGGATGAGCGTGTTTGGGATGCCGGCCACGATTTCTTCCACATGATGCGTCACGAAGATCACGGTTGGCTTCGTGGCGACGGGCGGCTCGCCGGGAGGATTAGTGGCGGCAGGCGGCTCGCCTGCCGTCTCCGCGACAGGCGAGCCGCCTGCC
>CAZHIV010000089.1:0-9795 GCA_964532675.1 uncultured Planctomycetaceae bacterium | reverse complement strand
GAGAGGGGGAGTTTTGAAATTGGTTCTGATCCTTACAACCGGGGCTTGTCACGAACTATCGGTATGCGAAAGGCGAAATCTCATGAGGCTTCAAAGGCATAATCCGTCGATGGTCGCTGTGCGGCGCAACAGAATTATCGTGGTGCTCGGCATCGTGGCCGGCGCTGTGTTGTTCGCTGCGCCGATGAGTCATGCCGCCATTGTGTGGGATGGCGAGGCGGGAACGCAATGGTGGTTCGATCCCGTGAATTGGAATCAAGATTCCAACGGCGACATGATGGGCAACGACAACGACTCGCTGCCACCCGGCAATGCCACCTCGGGGGCCACCGATACACAGATCAATATCAACTCCATCGGCCTGCCGGGCGGCGAAGGAGTCGTCTACGATCCCACCAACGACCCCGGTTTTCCGCCCCCGGGCACGATCACCTTTCCGCCATTCGGTTGGGGCCCGCAGCTCATTCGGGAGCTCTACCTTTCGCGGCAAACCGACGAAGACAATCTGCTCACGATTAAAGGCGATCTTACCATCCAGGACCGTGCCTGGATCGGCCGCTCCAGCGATACGCCCAGCGTGATTACCACCGGTCGAATCAACCAGTTGTCGGGCTCGGTCCTGATTACCGATGCGTTGGACTTAGGATCGACGGACACATCGGGTAACGTGACGGGCGAGAACTACGGCAACGGCATTTATGACTATCGGGGCGGCATTCTCGAAGTGGGCCTACCCAACGGCGCCGAGTTGGCCCTTTCGCCTAGTAGCTCCACCGTCGGCGCCGCCGGCATCGGGCGGTTCATCATGCATAACCCGGACACGGCGGGTCGCGTCCGGGCTTTTGACTATAACGCGGCGGCAGGCGCCGGCATTTTCCTGCGGCTCGCCGATGGCGACACCACCGGCGTCGGCATTAGCGAGTTCCATTTCGAAAACGGCGGCACCCGCCCCATTCAAGTCGCCCGGCATTTGATCCTCAATAATGGCGAGACCACAACCGGCGGCGGCGCCGGCGGCATTCGCTCGCCACGCCTCGATCTCGTGCTTCACGAAGCTCCTTGTTTGGGCGCCGAGTGCGTGCCTCAGGATGTCGGCCTCTTCGACGTCGCCTTCTCGGATGCCTCCGGCAACAGCACGACCGGCGCCGGCACCAACGGCGATTTCTTCTCCAGCGTCGACGGGAGCACCGTGTTAACCCAGGGCGCCATGGTCTCGGCCGACTTTCTGGGTACTACCTACAACTGGACCATCAGCTACGAAGGCAATATCACCTGGTCGGACGCCGCCAACAGCGTCGTCGATGCGATCGCCGGCACCGGCGGCGTCGACGTCGTTTTGATCGGCCACAGCTCGATCCCCGGAGCAGGAACCCCCGGCGATCATAACGGGGACGGCGTGGTGGATGCGGCCGACTACGCCCTCTGGCGGAGCAATCCCGGAGCCTACGACGGTTCGCAGGGATACACCGATTGGGTGAATAACTTTGGCGCGCCTGGGGCCGGGGCAGGCCCCAGTCTCGCCGTGCAGGCGGTGCCCGAGCCGCGGACGCTCGTCGGCGCCGCGATCGCTCTGGGCGCCCTCTTGGTAGTATGCTCGCGACGGCGCGCGTCGCATTTCGCGTGCGCCGCCGCGGGCTAGTGCGAGTCGCACGGACATGGAGCGTGTGCCGTGTCGTATTTTCCAGACGCAAACGACGAAAAATCCGCTCCACTGACGCGGGACGCGGGCTAACCACCCGGCGGCCAATTCTGCTTCTTGCAGCTCGCCGCCAAACTCGTTAGAGTGGCGCCATAATATACGCATGTATAGAAGTCCTCGTACCGGACCCACAGCTTGTACTGCGCGCTTATCCGCTTTGTCACCGGCGGCTCGTTCCACGCGCAAATCACCAGCCCTCGCGCTGCGCAAATTGAAGACTATCGCTTGCGCACCTGGGCATACGATCCTTTGACATCTTCGAAAAAATTCGATGTTTCTCAATTTGAGATGTGACCGCATCCTGGCAATTGCCCTACTGTGCCTCGCGCCGCCGCTGACCGTCGTGGCAGCCGAGAACGCCGGCTGGGAGAGCGTCCCCGATATCCTGGCTCGCATCCACCCGCCGACGTTTCCAGAGCGCGATTTCGACGTGACCGACTACGGCGCGGTCGGCGACGGTGAGTCCGATTGCCGGCCGGCAATTGCCGACGCCATCGCGGCTTGTCACGCGGCGGGCGGCGGCCGCGTCGTGGTGCCCGCCGGAGACTGGTTCGTGCGCGGCCCGATCCATCTCCAGAGCGGCGTCAATCTGCATTTGAACGACGGTGCCACGGTCCGCTTCAGCACCGAGCCCGACGATTACATGCCGTTGGTGCTCACCCGCTTTGAAGGCAACGAGCTGATGAACTACTCGCCTCTCATCTACGCCTACGAGCAGGAGAACATTGCGATCACCGGTTCTGGCACGTTCGACGGCCAGGCGGACGATAAGCACTGGTGGCCTTGGAAAGGCAAGGGCCGGCCCGCCACGCCCAACCAGGCGAAAGATACCCAAGCGCTGCGCCAGATGGGCGAGGACGACGTGCCGGTGGCCGAGCGAGTTTTTGGCGCCGGCCATTATCTGCGGCCGAATTTCGTCCAGCCCTATCGCTGCAAAAACGTGCTCATCGAGGGCGTTACCTTCACGAATTCGCCGATGTGGATCATGCACCCCGTGCTGTGCGAAAACGTTACCATCCGCGGCGTGACCGTCGTCAGTCACGGCCCCAATAGCGACGGCTGCGATCCGGAGTCGTGCCGCGACGTGCTGATCGAGAACTGCGCGTTCGACACGGGGGACGACTGCATCGCGATCAAATCAGGCCGCAACGCCGACGGTCGCCGCATTGGGGTCCCGAGCGAGAACATCATCATCCGCGGATGCACGATGAAGGACGGTCACGGCGGTGTCGTGTTGGGCAGCGAAATGAGCGGCGGAATTCGCAACGTGTTCGTCGACGATTGCGATATGGACAGCCCCAATCTCGATCGGGCGATCCGTCTTAAATCCAATTCGCTGCGGGGAGGTTATCTGGAAAACCTGTTCGTCCGCAACGTCCGCGTCGGCCAGGTGAAGGAAGCCGTGGTGCGCATCAACTTGCTCTACGAGCGGGGCGAAGGCGAGCACTACCCCGCCGTGCGAAACATCCATATCGAAAACGTGACCTCCAACAAGAGCGTTCGGCCGTTCTATCTCGTCGGCCTGGAGCAGGCGAAGATCCAAAACGTGGTCATTGAAAACTGCACCTTCAAAAACGCGGCCAAACCAAGCGTCTTCGAGCACGTCGACCAGATTGTGCTGCGGAACTTCCGGCTGTTGCCGCGCGAGGGTCTCGACGACGATTGACTAAGAGCCTAGTCCCAGAACCGTCGGGGACTGGCTCATTTTGCGGAGTCTTCGGAGCAAAATGTGCCTGTCCCCCTGTCTGAGCCCGCAGCGGGAGGGAGGACCACCGACTTACCGGTTCAACAACCGCGGCAGCGCCATCGTCAGCCACGGCACGTAAGTGATCACTGCCAATGCCGCCACCAAGGCGATGTAAAACGGGATCATCGCGCGGGCAACGCGGGTCAGCGTCGTGCGGCCCACGGTGCAGCCCAGAAACAAGCACGTTCCCACGGGAGGTGTGCAGAGCCCGATGCAAAGATTCACGATCATGATGATGCCGAAATGAACCGGGTCGACGCCGAGCGCCATCACCGGCGGTAGGAAGATGGGCGTGAAGATCAATACCGCGGGCGTCATGTCCATAAATGTCCCCACCGCCAGCAGCAAACAGTTGATCACGAGGAGGATTACGACCGGGCGATCGGATAGATCGAGCAGCCCCTGGCTGACCGCCTGGGGAATCTGTTCGTAGGCGAGAAACCAGCCCATCGCCTGGCTGGCGCCGATCAGCAGCATCACGATCGAAGTCGTCTTGCCGGCGGCCAGCAGGATTCGCGGCAGATCGCGCATGCGTACCTCGCGATAGACGAACGACGTCAGCACGAAGGCATACGCCACTGCCACAGCGGAGGCCTCGGTCGCCGTGAAGATGCCGCCCAGGATGCCGCCCAGGATGATGATCACCAGCCCCAGGCTGGGCAATGCGCGAAGTCCGCTGGAAACGATCTTGTCCACCGACGTGGGGACGCTGGCGCCGTAGCCGTGAATGTAACTCAGCAGCCGGCAAGTCGCCATGATGAGAACGCCGATCAGGACGCCGGGAAAAACGCCGGCCAGGAACATATCGGCGATGGAGACGCTCTGTGCCACGACAGCATAAACAATCATGATATTGCTGGGCGGAATGACGAGGCCGGTCGTGGCGGAGGTGGTTGTTAATGCGACGTTGAAATCGCGCGGGTAGCCCTTGGCGTTCATTTCGGGAATCATGAAGCCGCCCACAGAGCTGACAGCCGCGGTGGCTGAGCCGCTGACGGCGCCGAACATCATGCAAGTGAGCGTGTTGACGTAGGCCAGGCCGCCGCGGAAGGGGCCGACCAAGGCACTGGCGAAATCCATCAGCCGGCGCGCCATCCCGCCCTCGCCCATAAAAACGCCCGCGAGGATGAAGAAGGGAATCGCCAGCAGCGGAAAGCTGTCGATGCCGCCAGCCATTCGCTGGGCCACGATATAGCTGGCCGGTATTTCACTCAGCGCCCATAGCGCCAGAAAGGTCGATATTCCCAGCGCGAACGCAATGGGCACGTTCAGCGCCAATAGCGAGAGAAACGCAATGATGAGGATGGCCGCCTCAGTCTGCACGGGATCCATACTCCTGGGGCGACTGCGTCGCACCACGCTGACGCAACGTTTCGGCCAGCCCCTCCACCGCATAGAAACAGAAGAAGACGCCACCGATCGGAACGGCGAAGTAGGTATATCCCTTGGGCAAACCGAGCGCAGGAAGAAGCTGGCCGCTCGCCAGCGTCCGCTCCGCCATCACCCAGCCGCCGTAGATCATCACCACGGCTGCAAAGGCGAACACCAGCGCGTGGCCGGCTAGTTCCGTGATCCATCGAGCGGCCGGGTGGAGCTTTTGAACAAGGTAGTCGAGCCCCAGATGTCCCCGCTCGCCGTAAACTACCGCCGCCCCAAGCATCGAAATCCAGATCAAAAGCGTGGTGGCCAGTTCGTCGGTCCACCGCGCCTGGGCTTGCAACACATAGCGCGAGACGACGCCCCACAACACATCCAGCACTAACGCCGCCATGGCCGAAATGACAACCCAAGCGAGAACGCGGTCCGCCAGCATCCGACCCTTGACCAATACGCGATTCACTGTGCGCTCTCCTTGATGCGCTCCAACAACGCGCCCAGTTCGGTGTCGCGATAGCTGTCGTGCAACTCGCGCACCTGCTCGATGAACGGCTCTCGGTCGGGATGGTGGATCGTCACGCCATAGCGCTCGACTTCGGCGGCTGCCTTGGCGGTTTCCTCGGCCCAAAGCTTCCGCTGATAACCAGCCGACTCGTCGGCTGCCTGTTGCAGCCAGCCTTGCTCCTCGTCGCTGAGCGAATTCCAGTCCATGGTGCTGATGATCAGCACATCGGGAACGCGCGTGTGACGATCGAGCGAGAAGTGCTTGCACACCTCGAAGTGCCGGCTGCTGTGGAAGCTCGGCAAGTTGTTCTCCGCGCCGTCGACCGTGCCGGTTTGCAGCGCCGTATACAGCTCACCGAAGGATATTGGCGTGGGAGCGCCCCCTAGTGCCTGAACCATGTCCATCGCAGTTCTGCTCGGCTGGACGCGAATCTTCAAACCGCGCAAATCCTCCGGCCTGCGAATCGGCGTTTTTAAAGTGTAGAAGTTGCGTTCGCCTGCGTCGTAGTAGCTAAGCCCCCGCAGTCCCATCTCCTCGGCCGCCAGCAGCATTTCTCGACCAATTGGCCCTTCCAGGACCGACCAATAGTGATCGTCATCGCGAAAAATATAGGGGACGCCGAACACCGCAAACCGCGGCTGGAAGCTTTCCAGCGGCGCGGCGGAAACCTTCGTCATCGCCAATGCGCCGCGCTGCAGCTGCTCGATGTACTCCGTTTCACCTCCCAATTGCCCGTTGGGATAGATGCGGATCACCATCCGGTCGTCAGAGAGTTCGCGCAGCCTTTCGGCCATGAACTCCATGCCGCGGTGCACGGGATGGCGCTCGTCCAGGGCATGGCCGAGCCGCAGCACGCGGGAGTGTGGACCGGACGTCGACTCGCGGCTTTCGCGTACGTACCAGGCGAACAAGCTTGTTGCCGCAAACGAGCCAGCCAGGACGGCGACAACAACAAAGGACGTCGTTCGGTGATTCACAGGGCGACTCCTTGAGTGGGCCTGGCTGCACGCTTCCCATGAGGCGTCGTGAATGCGGTTCGCCAGCCTCGTCTATCATACACGATCGGGCCGGCTTCGCTGAGGGTATGCCGGAAAGCGAACGACTGAAAATGCGAGAAACCCGCCCCAAAACACGCAAAGATGCGACCAGGCGCACTGTGGAGTTGTCTTCAAGTCGACTTGGCGCTGCTCGCTTTCAACTTACCCGCGTCCTGCCGCGCTTTGAGCCGCGCGCGGAACTCGTCCAGGTTTTCCTGGCGGATCGGCTCGGCATTCACGTAGGTCGAACCTTTGCCCACGATCGGCAGGTCCGCCTCGTCGCCACGGCAGAGAGATGCCAAAGTGGCGACAGCCTGGTAGCCGTATTTATAGGGATCTTGAGCCACGGTGGCGTAAACATGGCCCGCCTCGATACCGGACAGCGTTTCTTCCGCGTCGTCGAACGTGATCAGCTTGATTTCGTTCAACTTCCCAAGCTCCTGGAGCACCTCGAGCAGAATCGGCCCGTGCCGAGCATTCATTCCCACGAAACACGCCAAATCCGGGTTCTCCGACAACGTCTCGCGAATGTTCCTGGCGCACGTCTCCAGGCTGCCGTTATCGAGTAGGTACCCGACAACGTGGAAAGTTCGCGGCTCTCCATCCGCGTCGGTTTCCAGTTTGCGCAGCTCCTCTTGAAAACCGCTCTTACGGTCCAGCAGGTTTTCTTTCGTCAGATTTGCGAGCAGAACGGCCACTTTTCCGCCATTGGGCAGCACCTCGCTCACCAACCGCGCGCACGTCGCTCCGGCCGCGACGTTGCTTGTGCCGACGTAACTCTGTCGATCCGAGAGTGGCGCGTCGGAATCGAACGTCACGACCTTGGTGTCCCGCCGCACGAGGCCGTTGATCAGGCGAGTCTGGCCGTCGGCATCCAGCGGGCTTAGCGCGATCCCGCCGAACTCGGCACGGCTAATGCGTTCCAGAATGGCCATCTGCTGCTCGATGCTCTCGCTGTCGGAGGGCATCTCGACCTGCAGCTCCACATCGTGATCGGCCGCGGCGGATTCCGCTCCCGCCACGGTCAATTGCCAGTACGGTCCCGATCCACCCGTAACGAATGCGACCTTCGCCGTGGGCGGCGGTGGCGGCTCGCGGAAGACGCTCAGGCGATAGCCGACGGCCGCGATTAGTGCCACACCGGCAAGTACCAACAGAGCAATTCGTTGCGGCGACATTGGTCCAGCTCCACCCCCCCGGTGCGAGGCTTCTTATTTCGAGACGCGGACGTTAGCGGAACAATCCGGCATAGGTGGCATTTTACCAACGAACAGCGATGAGTGCCACGCACGCCTCGCGCCAAAAGCTCAAAGTCGCGACATTGCCTCGAGAGGTCTCCGCACGAGCCTGCCCGACGATAGCCCTCGCGGCGGCCGGCTCGGAGGCGCGTTGCGCGCAGTAGACTGTCGGTCTCGTGCGCGCTCGCCGAGCGTCGTTAAGTCGCACGCTGCCAATCACTTCGATTGGTTTTCCAGCGCGCGAGTACCGGAGAGAGGACTCGAACCTCCACGCCCTTGCGGGCACTAGATTTTGAGTCTAGCGCGTCTGCCAATTCCGCCACTCCGGCGCGTGATTGACGGCAGTAGTAAGCGTACTCAGAAGTAAGCCAGATGCAAAGGGCCCGTACGCTGAGGGCGTAGTGCTAAGGGCGGAGTGCCAACCGCTTCTGGTCCTTAGCCCTCCGCCGTTAGCCCTCCGCCGTTCGCCCTTAGCACTTCCCTCCGCACTACGCCCGGCAGCCGATTTCCAACGGGGGTGTGTCCTGGTGCTTGTAGGTGATGAAGTATTCGCGGTGGCCGAGGCGTTCGGGTTTGGTGAGCGCGCCGCCCGCCACGTCGATGACCAGCGCGAGCAGTTCGTCGGCCAGTTGGTCGAGGGTGCGCTGGCCCGCGAGCAGCCGGCCGGCGTCGAAATCGATGTCGTCCACCAGCTTGCGGTAGGTCTCGCTGTTGCCGGTGATCTTCACCAGCGGCGCAATCGGCGAGCCGATGACGCTGCCCCGGCCCGTGATGAACAAAACGATGTGGCTGCCCGCCGCGATGAGATCCATGATCCCTTCGGTGTCGTTCGGGTTCGTGTAGCCGAACTGCATGAAGTGCGGGTCGGGCACGCTGTCGAGCAGCCACAGGCCGGGGCGGGGCGGGGGCTGGGCGACTTTGATCACGCCTTGAATGGGCCGGGTGCCGCACTTCGCAAACGCGCCCAGGCTCTTTTCCTCGATCGTGGTCAGCCCGCCCGCAAAGTTTCCGGGCGAAATCGAACATTGCCGCACGCCCCGGCAGTAGTTTACCGCCTTGTCGTATGCGGCCGTCACCTGCTCGCGGGCCGAATCATTCGCCGACCGATCGCTGAGCACTTGCCGCAGGCCGATCATCTCGACGAGCTCCTCGAAAATGGCCGTGCCGCCGGCATCGACCAGCCGATCGAACAACCGGCCGACCGCCGGATTGCCTGCAATGCCCGAGGTCGCGTCCGACCCGCCGCATTCGGCGCCGATCACCAAATCGCCGACCGACATTTCGACGCGCGGCGTCTGCCGCAGCTCCGCCCGCAGCCGGGCGACAGCCTCCTTGCCCTTGGCGATGCTGCTCGCCGTGCCGCCGCTCTGCTGGATGTAGAACCATTCGGCGGGCCGGCCGGATTCGCGCACCCGGGCGGCGATCTGCTCGGGCTGGGTGTATTCGCACCCCAGCCCCACGGCCAGCACGGCGCCCACGTTCGGATGCCGCGCCAGCGCGAGCATCAAACGGATGGCGTAGGCGTTGTCGAAGCAGCCGGGGAAACCGATCACGTGCGTATCGGGTTCGCCCGCCGCGCTGGCATGCGCCACGTGCTTCGCGCACTCCACCGTGTAGACGACCAGCACGAGGTTCCGCACTCCCTTGCGGCCGTCCGCGCGTCGATAGCCCTGCCAGGTCGTCTTACCCAAGTCTTTGTTCATCGTGAGTTTTTCATACGTACTGGGTGTCGGTGGGCGCGCCGCTGTGGGGGTCGAGCGTGTGGGAGCGCTCGTCGAGGCCGCTGCGGCAATTGTGAGTGTGCACCCAGGCGCCCGCCGCGATCGGGGCCGTGGCAAAACCAATCGCCACGCCGTACTTGATCACAGCATCGCCTTGGCCGATTGGCCGGAGCGCAACCTTGTGGCCCTCGGCAATTGGTTCCTTGACTTCGATCGTGCGGCCATCCGCCGGTTCCATCAGATGGATCGGGCCCGGCTCGGCATTGCCGAGCACTACGGCGACGTTGTCGTCCGCGTGGAGTTGCAGCCCGCGCGGTCGCGGTCGGGTTGCCGAATGGGACGATGGTTGCATGGCGGTTGCTCAAAAAGCGAACGGAGCGCGCGGGCCGTCCTGATTATAACGAAACTGGATGCCGGCTTCGAAGTGACTCGGCTCGGCGCCATGTGGAACAACCCGGGGTGACGCGGTAT
>CAZHIV010000088.1:0-12781 GCA_964532675.1 uncultured Planctomycetaceae bacterium | reverse complement strand
ACAAATCCGTCCCGGAGGGACGTCTGACAATAGCCCAGCAATTCATTGCTGGGGGGAAAACGGAAAAACACCTTCAAGTCCCGTAGGGACGGCAGAAGCTTCCGTCGTCCCTACGGGACTTGATACGGTGCTGTGCCTGGTTACCCAGCGATAAATCTCTGGGCAATTTTCGTTTGTCCCTACGGGACATGTCTCCACGAAGCGCCGTTTTGTGGGTAAGGATAAGGCTTACGCCCCCGGCTATGTGATGCCGCCCCTTTGGGGCTAAGTGCAATCCGGCCGCGGCATCTCGACGACTCTGAAATTCGCAAAGTGCTTCACCAATTGCTAGCGGCCAAATCTCGGTTGACCGAGCCGATAGTCGGGCGACAATAAGGGCATGGCTGCCCTCGATCTTGTTCGCACGCCGATAGCCCGCACCGCGGTCGCCCTGGCCGCCGCTGTGGCACTTCTGCTGCCCCTGCCGTCGCGTTGCGCCGCTTGCTCCGCGAAGCCGGGTGGTTGCACTCGCTGCGCCGCCGCAGGTGCAGATGCAGATGCCGCTGCCGCCGACAAATCCGGCAGCACGAAGTCGCCCTGTTGCCAGCGTCGCGCGGCTGCGCCCGATGCCGATTCGAACGCTAACGCTCGCCTGGCCGGCAAACATGCTCCGCAGTGCAAGTGCCACGTCCGGCCCGTTCATCGAACAACCCCATCCGGCGAGCGAAGCCTCCAAATCTCGCAACTCGCGGCCGCCCTGCCCGCTCCCCCGGCCCACGCGTTCCACCTGGAATCACAAGCCGAAGCGAGCACTCTGCCGCTCGGCGAATTGCCGCCTCCCGTTCCGCATCGCATCCTGCACTGCAGCTGGCTCATTTGATGCCTGCGCCGCGCGCACCCGGTTCGCCAAACTCCCCTCCCTTGATGGGAGGGGCTGCTAGAGGGTGATTCCCGCGGCTTTCTTACGACGACCGCCGCGGTTACGCGCCGAGCCTAACCTTGCGGCGAAGCGTCGTTCGCTGTAAACGTCGGCCTCGAAAGGCCGGCGTATCTCGCTCGAATTTTTAACAACCAGAAAGTGAGCTTTATCATGATCATGAAGTTATTCGGTGGACTGATCGTCGCGGCTGGGCTTATCGCCGCCGGCATCGCGGGCAACACGGCCAGCACCAGCGAACCGGCCGGCGGCACCTGCTGCTCCAAGGGCGCGGCCTGCTGCTCGGAGGATTGCTGCGAGGGCTGCCCCGATTGCAAGTGCCAATGCGCTTGCTGCGAGAACTGCGCCGACGGCTGCGAATGCCCCAACATGGAGTAGCCGCCGCCTGCCCCAGGCGCCGCCCCGCGCTCGTTTAACCGCGAGCCAGCGGCGACCGCCGGCCTGAAACGCCGGCCGGCCGCGCTACCGCGCGGCCGGCCGTTTTTTATGGCACCCAATCCGCCGCCAGTTCCTCGAAGATCGAATCGAGCACTTCCCGCGGCGATTCGCGCCAGGCTGCGTCCCATCTGCGATAGCCGAGGAGAGTGGAACTTTGAACCGGCGACCCGTTGGGGTCGCGGCTATTTGAGCCGCCTTCCTCGCGGACATCGGCGGCGGCGACTCCCCGCGACGCTAACCACGCCAATAACGCCGCATCGCCCTGTTGATCCGTTCGCGACGCTCCGCCCGATCGCCGCTGCGCGCGGAGCTCGCCGTGCGCTGGTCCTCGCGTCACGCTCGTCAATTCCCAATCCGTCGGCAGGCTGCGACTTCTAACTGCGTCCGCATTTGCCGCGTCGCCGTTCGATTTCGCGCTTAGTTCCGCCACGCCCGCAGACGCCGCCTTTTGCTCCACTTCGGTTCGTTCCACTTGTTCCGCGTCTATCGTGGGGTCGTCCGGCGGGGGTGCCTCGGGCGCCGACGGCCGAACCTCTGCGGTCGTCATGTCGACTGTTGGAAACGATCCCTCTGCCAGTTCCGGCGGCGCGGTCGCACCGAGATTCTCGGTCCACACCCCGTAGTCCTCGGAGCCGACCACGCCGTTGCCGCTCCCATCGGCCCCGCTGTAATGCGGCACCGTGGAGCCGAGCGTCTTGCGCCAGAGGATGTAGTCCGCCGCGTCGACCGACCCGTCGCCGTTGTAGTCGCCCGGCAGACTGGGCGGCGTCGGTTGGCTGCCGAAGTCGATGTTCACGACCACCTGCCCTGGGCCTACGACCACCGAATGCGTCGTCGCGTCGGTGGCCCGATCGATCAGCACGCTCTGCCCGCTGCCCACGAGCCCGTTGGGCCCGGAGTTGAACGACACCAGCAGCCGGTTATCTCCCTGCGGCCCAGCGCCCTTGATGCCGACCGTCGCCGACGCGCCCTCGGCGTGCGATCCGCTCGTCGCCAGGTCCAGGTAATTGATCTGGATCGAACCGTTCGACTCCCGCAATACGGCCTGGAACGTGATGGCCCCCTCGCCGCTGCCGTTAATGAACCGTACTTCATGCCACTGAAGGATCAACCGCTGGTCATCGCCAGAGCCGCGCACCTCCCAATACAACGCCGCGTCCGGCGATTCCGAAGTGTCGATCACCAGGTCGTCCCAGAAAACGGCAATGGCCGCCTCGCCGGGAGAAGCCGTCAAGTCGCCGTTTGAGTAGGCCGCGGTGCCGATACCGAATGTGATCAGACCGTTGCTGTTGACGAACAGCGTGTCGTACGTCGTCCCGTAGAACTCGAATTCAAAGCCGGCCAGGCTCGCCGCGGTAAGCTTGAAGAATCCATCATCCACCGAGGGGGCGATGCCCACCTGCCCGGTCGCGCTGATGTCCTCAAACTCCAGCGGCACCGCGGCCGCCTGGTAATCGCCCAGGAACGGATATGTCCGTTCCCAGCCGGCCTGCGGAATCGCGCCTACGGTGTACGTGCCGGGCGCCAGGTTGAGAAACTGGTACTTGCCGTCCGGGCCGGTGGTCGTCGACGGCTCCAGGCCGCCGTTGGTGTCCATCTGCCCGTCGCCGTTCAAGTCGAGGTAGACGGTCCAGCCCTGCAAGGCCGGCTCGCCCGCGTCCTTCACACCGTCGCCGTCCAGGTCGATCCACATCTGGCCGTGGATCGAGCCGCTCAGCGCTCGGCTTCCAAAATCGATGCCCACCACGGCCTGGCCTACGCCGAGCGTCACCACGTGGGCGGCCGGAAGCGCGTCGTTCACCTCGCCGCTCGACACCGGAAACGTCTGCGTCCAGCCCGGCTGCGCTACTTCCCGCACATGATACGTGTCGGGCGCCAGGCCGCCGAACGAGTAGTTCCCGTCCGCGTCGGTCGTGGCAAACGGCTCGCCCGTTCCGTAGTGGAGGTTGTCGAGGTTGATTGTGTTTTCCGCCACGCCCAAGGCAATGACGTAAGCAATGTCGGCCAACAGGCGGGAAATCCCCATCGTTTCGATCTGGCCCGTGCCGATTTCCGCCGTGCTATACGTCTCCAACAAGTTGCCGGCCGCGTCGAACGCCTGAAGCTGTCCGAAATCGGAGTAATCGTTGCCGATCGCGTCGATCTGCACAAAATTGACCGGCGCGGCAAAGTCCACGCGCAAACCCTCCAGCCACGACGACGAGCCGGCCGTGACGAACGCCAGCGTCCCGGTCGACGAATAACCGCTCTCCGGAATGCCCGCCAGCACTTCCGCGCCCGAGCCCACGGCCGACAACGTAACCCCCGGCTGAATGTTGTTGAGCACCGTGCCGCCCGCGTAGGTGTCCGCATCGACGCTGTGGATCGTGATGTCGTGCTGCCGGTTCTGGTTCTCGTCGAGATAAATCTTCCATCCTTCCAGCTCCGGCTCGCCAGGGTCCTTCACCCCGTCGCCGTTCAGATCGTTCCATTTTTGTCCTTTGATCAGACCCTCGCCGATGATCGTCACCAGGTGGTCTTCCACCTCCCCGTCGAGCGCCTCGCCGGTCGGCGCCAAGCCCCCTGCGGTGCTCAAGCGGAACCGTGCATAGGTGTCGCCCAGCTTGACGTTCGCGCCCGTATCGCCGGGGATCACAAACGTGAGCACCTGAACGCCGGCCGACGTGCCCAGGTCGTAGTTCGCAAAGATCTGCTCGCCCGGATCGTCCCAGTCGCCGTCATGGTTGAAGTCAATCCAGGCATCGAGCCGATTGCTTGCGGGGTCCGGGTTCTGCAGTTCGACGTGCACCGTGGCCGTGGGATTGGCCACCGCCGTCAAGGCAAACAGCGTGGCGGCCACGAAAACGATGCCGTCCTCGTCCGGCTCGCCGGCCTTATCGTCGCCGTCGGCGCCGACGGTCGGCTGGCCGTCCGATTCCGCGTCGCGGCTGGCGCCGAGCGTCGGCCCCGTGGCAACGTGCCGCGCGCCGTTCGCGGCCAACGTGGTCGGATAACTGGCGTCGAAGCCACTCTGGGCCGAGTTCGGCGCGTCGCCGAAATCGTGGGTCGCCGCCGCCGTCTGAACGCGGATGTTGTCGAAGGCCATTCCGCCCGGCCCGCTGCCGATCGGATCGTCGCCGTACTGCTGAAAACGGATGAGCGTGTCCGACGAGTACGCGAGTCCCAGGCCGTCCAGGTCGTACGTTCGCACCGTGTACTCCGGCGTGCTCTCCGAACCCGTCAGCGACACCACCGAATGCCAACTGCTGCCCCCGTCGACGCTCACCTCGACCGAGTCTTGCGGATGGTCATCGTCGCCAAACCCCTTGTTGGCGAACTGCAACTGCACGCCCGATTGCCCGAACAGGTCGATGTGGAGGATCAATTGGTTGAGGGAGTAGGCCGATCCGGGCGTCGTATCGTCGAGCGTCACGTGGTACGTGCCGCCGTACGGACCGTGTGCCGCCGTCACCTCGATTCGCCCCTCGGCGCCGGGCACGACCTCCCACCACGGACCAAAGCCGCCCGACTCCCAGTCTTCGAAGAACGGAAAATCGGCGACGCCGATGTACGCCGGCCGGTTTCCGAAGTCGATGCCCGTGCGAACTTCCGATGGACCCAGCAGAACGACCTGCGACCCCGGCGTGGCGGGGTGCGTCTGCACCCAGCCGGCCTGCGGCACTTCGCGCAGCGTGTACGTCCCCGCCTCCAGGCCCGTGAACGAATAGTCGCCATTGGCGTCGGTCACCGTATGCGGTTCCGACACTCCCGCCGCATGGTTCTCCACGGAAATGTGCAGCGTATAGAAGTGGCCGGCGTTAGGCGCCGGCCCCGTGATCCCGCCGGGGCTGCCCGTCGAATCGAACCGCCCCACGCCGATGATATACGTCCCGGGATTGGCAAACGTATAGCTGAACGCCGAATGCAGCGCGCTGGAGCTCCCCGGGTCGAGGCCCGCGTCGTCGTTGCCGTCCAGAAACGTGCCCGAGCTCGTGTACAGGAACAGCTCCGAGTCGAAATTCGCATCATCGATGTCGAAATGGGCCGAGGAGCCCGCCACGTCGACGGTGAACGAGTAATAGTCCAACGTCCCGTCGCCCGTTCCCATCACTGACACGTGCGGCCACGCCGTCGAATTCACGATGTTGGGGTCGAAATCGAGGTTCCACTGGCCGCCGTCCACGTTTTGCGCCGTCGCCAGCGTGTTGTTGTCTTCGACTTCGTCGATCCGCCCGTCGAGCAGATCGGCCAGGCCGTTGCCGTTCTCGTCGAAATAGATCGTCCAGCCGGCCAGGCCCGGCTCGCCCGGGTCGCGCACGCCGTTGCCGTTCTGGTCCTCCCACTTCGTGCCGTGGATCTCCGCGGGGTTTACCACGTAAAACGTGTGGACGTAGTCGTCCCCCGCCGTGCCGTCGCCGTTGCCGTCGAGCAGCGTGCCGAACGGGTCGGCCAGCCCGCTGGCCACCGCGCGGAACTCGTAGCGGTCGTTCGGCACCGGCCCGCCGACGACAAACTCCAGCTCGTTCGTGCCGATCATGTAGTTCGTCGTCAAGGTGAGCGGGATGAGCGTATCGTCCGACGTGCCGAAGGTGTCGTCCGCCCCGGCGCCCGAAAGCACCCAGTTGGCCGAGTTGCCGATCGTCGCCGCGTCGAAGACACTTCGCAGCCGGAGCGTGAGGTTGGTGAATGTGCCAAAGAAAGTGCCGCCCGCCTCGGGCACTTCCACTACCTCGCGGATTCGCGGCGGCGCGAGCGTTTGCGTCAGCGCGTTGTACGGGTTGGCCAGCCCTGCGCCGAGCAGCCCCGCGTACTCGGGATTCAGCGAGTCGAGGTCGTCCGCCGTGCCGAGCAATTGGGCCGCCACCTGGTCGCGGGTCCACGTCGGATGGGTTGCCCAAATGAGGGCTGCGGAGCCGGCCACGTTCGGCGTCGACATGCTCGTCCCGTCGAAGTACGCGTACCCACCCCCCGTCACCGTCGAGAGCACGTTCGTGCCCGGCGCCGCGATGTCGATGCCCGTGCCGTAATTCGTGAAATCGCTGACGATGTTCCCCGGCCCGGTGCTGGCCACGATCAGCGTCTGGTGAAACGCCTGCCGCGCCGGGTTCAATTGCCTGTTGTTCCCCGCCGAATTGAAATGCAGCAAACCCTTGTCGTACAGGTACTGCATCGCCGCCGTGTACACCGGGTCGCCCACAAAAAAGTCGACGCTGACGCTGGTGTTGACGATCTTCGCTCCGTTGTCGGCCGCGTAACGCAGCGCGGCCGCCGTATTGGCCGACGTCAAGTTGCCGTCCGAGCCCGACCACCGCAAAGGCATGATCTGCGCCGCCCCGGCCGTGCCCGAGATGCCCACGCCGTTGTTCGTGCGGCCGGCCGCGATCCCCGCCACGTGCGTGCCGTGCGTATCGGCCGGCACCGCCGGCGACGGGTCGTTGTCGTTCGACACGAAGTCCCACCCGTGCACGTCGTCGATGTACCCGTTGCCATCGTCGTCGATTCCGTTGCCGGGGATCTCCAGCGGGTTGGTATAGAGATTGGCCGCGAGGTCCGGGTGATCGAGCTGCATGCCGTCGTCGGTCACCGCGATCACGATGCCCGCGCCGAGCGTCGTGTCCCACGCCAGCGAGTTGCCCATCAAGGCGTGGTGATACTGCGACGCGTACAGCGGATCGTTCGGCACCAGGTCGCCCGACTTCTTGTGCTCGTACACAAAATTGGGCGCGGCCCAGGCGACCTCCGCCAGGCTGTCGAGCTGCGCGAGCTGCGTCGTGAAATGGCTCGGCTCGCTCAGTGTCATGACGACCAGCGTAAGCGGCCCCGCGTCGGCGTCGTTGTAACTCAACAGGACGCTGCTCTGCGAGAGCCCATCGGTCGCGAGCGCACTGGAGAAAGGAGCGTCGCCCAGCGACTGCCCAGCGACCTCCTGGCCGGAGAGCGCGACGATAATCTGGTTCTCGACGTAAGGCCGAGTCTCGGCCAGAAGGGCCGCTTCGGCTGTGATGGGCGAGCTATAGCTCAGCACAATGCGGTCTTCGAGCCGCTCGAAGCGCAAACGGCGCCGACCGGGCACAGTAGAGCGCCGCACATGCATGCCAGTTCCCTTGTTCCAGGGCGAAGACCCCCGGCCTCCGCCCACGCCTTCCCAGTTTCCCGCTCATCGAACCCTCCTGGACCCATCCGGGATCGAGCTCCGCTTGATGATTAGGAGCTTAGGGAGAAATGCGTAAAAAGTCAACTCACCGCAGCGAAAAAGCGAAATTTTCTCTCCCACGCCATCCCTCCCCCAGCCGCTCGCGGCTTAGCGCAACGCACCTCAACGCCCGCCACCAATCGCTTTCGCCTCATCAAAAACTTCATCCAACATCCGCTCCGTCAGCCGCCCCGTGTTCGTGTTCTGCCGGCTCGGATGATAACTACCCAACAACCACCGCCCGCCAGCCCCCGACGAACCCGCCTTTCGTCTTTCAATCATCGCACAACCTGGTCGCAAGCTGCCCTCCCGGCCGTTGGGATACAGGAACGCTAATCGTCGCTGATTGCCACTAATTCTTCATCAGTGTTGGTTTAGCGGTTATTAGCGTTTCACCAAAGCGGTAATGGCCAAAAATTGTCGTAGAAATTGGCCGCGCGCTCTGGTACGTTCGATCATGCGCACAGAAAGCGCTCGATCCTTGACAATCCAATAATCCAGCGCCAGCGGCGCGGCCGTATCCCGCTGCACGCTCGTATCGTGCGCGGCGCCGGACCAACGTGTGGCGGGCCGGCGGCCGCCGAAATGCGTGCGAATATCGGCGTCAATACACCATAATTCGTCGAGTATTGCGTGCCGGGGGGTCTGGCCGCGTCGCGAGATTTCCAGAGTCTGCCGCTGCCGGCGACGCGCAAAACGATCGAGTTTTGCACCGGTTATGTGGGACCCCCGAGCCGACGCGCAGAATTCCACGGCACGCAACCGGTGGACCAGAGACGGACTTCGGCCGGCCCGATGTGCGACCGCGCAGCAAGCCGCTTCGGCAAAACTCGGTCTTTCCCGAGCGCCACGAGGTTTTGCATTTCCCGGGCAAAGAAGCACGTGCAATACGCGCCTGGCTAAAAGCTAATAGCTAATAGCCGAGGCCATCCGGGAATTATTCCTGTAGGGAACGGCCTCTGTGCCGTTCCGTCGGCGCGCCGTGTAGCGCGGAACGCCACGGAGGGCGTTCCCTACAGATTCACGCATTTCTCTAATTCCCGAACGGAACGGCCTCTGTGCCGTTCCGTCGGCGCGCCGTGTAGCGCGGAACGCCGCGGAGGGCGTTCCCTACAGATTCACGCATTTCTCTAATTCCCGAACAGTCTCAGCTATTAGCTTTATGCCGACAGCTTCCCACTACGGCAGCACCGCCGCGGCGCCCACCGCCGCGCCCGCTTGGAACAGCGCCCCGCGGCAGCTGATCGGGATCGGGTTACACATGTAGGGCGCACAGCTGCCCGGGCGGTAGTGGCCCAGGGCGTAGATGCACTCGTTCGGCGGCTCGACGCCCATGCAGTACGGCAGCACCGGCAGCCGCGTAAAGAAGTGGCAGCCCGAAATGAGCGGCTGGCAACACGGCGCCCAGGAATGGCCATAGCGCTCCAGGTGCTCGTCCTCGAAGTACAGCGGCTTGTGGCACAGCGCCGAGGCCTTCCACAAGTAGGTCGTCTGCTCCCAGCAGCGGCCCTCGTGCCACCGGCCTTCGTCCAGCGAGCACTCGTACGGGAAGTCGGTCCCCTCGTCGCCCGTCACGGCGATCGTGAGGGCCAACGTGTCGATCGTTTTGATCTCCAAGTCGGCAAGCCCCTGAGCGCAGGCCTCGGCCGACCTCTCGCGCTCCGCCTCCATCGTGTCGACGCTCGGCGCGGGCACCTGCGTTGGCAGCGGCCCGGGCGGCATCGTCGTGTCGAGCGGCGCCGGTTGAAACGGCGTTCCCTCGATCGGCTGGCCTTGGTTTTGTTCGAGCTGCAGCGTGCCGCCCTCGGGTTGAGGCGGCATGTCGAACTCGAGACCCTCCGGCTCGGGCGTCTCGAGCGGCGGAAGGGCGTCCGGCACCGGGCCGAGCGGGTCTTCCGGCTGCTCGTCGAACAGCGAATCCTCGCCCGCGCCGGCCGGCGGAAGCTGCGCCGAGCGCATCGCGCCGATGGCTTCGTCGCGCTGCGAAACGACACTGCGGAACGTGCCGCGGCCGGCGCTGGGATTACCCAGATGCAACCCGCCGCCGTCCTCCTCGAAGTTGGCTGGCAGCACGGCCGGATCGGCCCGATGCTCGTCGTGCGCCGGCGGCGACGGCTTGAACGCCGAGCGGCCGCTGCGCCACTGCAGCTCTTTGGCCCCCGCCGCGAGCGGCATCGCCGCGACGAAGAGTGTAAGTGCCGCGAGCCAACCCGCGACCAGCGGTCGCGGCTTTCTGACGGAGCCGTTATTCGTCCGCCGAGAACTCAGCGGTGTAATTTGGCGCTTCCTGCGTGATGGCGATGTCATGCGGATGGTTCTCCCGGACACTGGCCGCGGTGATTTGGATGAATCGAGCTTCCGTGCGAAGTTCATCGATCGTTTTGGCGCCGCAGTAGCCCATGCCGGCCCGCAGCCCCCCGACCAACTGATATAAAAACGGGCTGAGCGGCCCCTTGTAGGGCACGCGGCCCTCGACCCCCTCGGGCACGAGTTTCCCGTCGCGTTTTCCTTCCGTCGCCTGCTGCCGATAGCGTTCGCTGGAGCCGTGCACCATCGCGCCGAGCGAGCCCATGCCGCGGTAGGCCTTGTACGAGCGGCCTTGGTACAGCACGCGATCGCCGGGGCTTTCGTCCAAACCGGCCAAGAGGCCGCCGATCATGACGGCGTTGGCCCCCGCCGCGATGGCCTTGGTGATATCTCCCGAATAGCGAATGCCGCCGTCGGCGATGAGCGTGACGTTTGTTCCCTTCGTTGCCTGAGCGGCCTCGTAAATCGCGGTGACCTGCGGCACACCGACGCCGGAGATTACCCGCGTGGTGCAGATCGATCCCGGCCCGATGCCGACTTTCACCGCGTCGGCGCCGGCTTCCACGAGGTCGCGCGCGGCGTCGCGCGTGGCCACGTTGCCGGCCACCACGTCGATGTCCCACCGCCGCTTCACCTCGCGCACGGTTTCCAGCACGTTGGCCGAGTGTCCGTGGGCGCTGTCGACGACGAGGAAATCGACGTCCTTGCCG
Source organism: uncultured Planctomycetaceae bacterium (assembly GCA_964532675.1). Taxonomy (GTDB): domain Bacteria; phylum Planctomycetota; class Planctomycetia; order Pirellulales; family Lacipirellulaceae; genus JABDGM01. The sequence goes on along the minus strand of CAZHIV010000088.1, from coordinate 2,238 downwards.
ATCAGGCTGCCGGCCCTTTCGTAATCGAAGACGCCCACCGCCGCCCCGACCCGCAGCCGACCGTGGCGGTCTTTGGCTGCCTGCGGGAAGCGGCGCATCATGTCGATGTCTTTGATCGTGATTAGCCCGGTCAGTCTGTTATCTTCGTCAACCAGCAAAAGCTTCTCGACCTTTTTTGTCATCAAGATCTTCTCAGCTTGCTCAAGCGTTACGGTCCCACGTGCTGTCACCAGGTTGTCCTTGGTCATCACCTCGGCGATTGCGACATCGTTGTGCTCGAGAAACCGCAGGTCGCGGCGGGTGATGATGCCCACTAGCCGGTCGTTCTTGACGATCGGAACGCCGCTCACATTCGCCTGCAGCATCGTCTCGTGCGCGGTAGCGACGCTAGCTTCCGGCGGCAGCGTCACCGGGTCGACGATGATGCCGTGCGCCGAGCGCTTCACCTTGTTGACCTCCTCGGTCTGCCGCTCGATCGACATGTTCTTGTGAATCACGCCCAGCCCACCTTCCGGGGCCAGCGCGATGGCCATCGCGCTCTCGGTCACCGTGTCCATCGGCGAGCTGAGGATGGGAACGTTCATCGCGATCCGCTCGGTGAGGCGCGTGGCCACGTCGACCTCCGAGGGCACGACGGTGCTGTAGCTCGGCGCGATGAGCACGTCGTCGAACGTCAGCCCGGTAGCGATGAACTTGTCCTCTTTTCTTTCATCCATGGTGCCAAACTCCGCTGGATTGCGAGGCGCGCGGCGAGAATCCTGTATTTTCAGCGAAGAGGCGGCACTTTTTCAAGGTGCCGTTCCGTATTGCACGGCAGGCGGCAAAAACATAGGAGCGAAAAGACAATCGACCAGCTTCCGGTTGCCTCGCTGCATTCGCCTTCCGGCTCAGGTGACCAGGTCGCTGCGGTACTTGCGCGGGGTCTTGCCGACGTGCTTTTGGAAAAACTGGGTGAAGTACCCCGCGGAACCGAAGCCGGCCATGCTCGCGATCTTCGAAACCGGATATTTCGTTTCTACCAACAGCCGCTTGGCTCGTTCCAAGCGCACCAGTTGAATCTCTTCCAGAATGGTCCGCCCGACAGCCTCGCGAAAACGCCTTTCGAGGTTTCGCCGCGAGACGGTCACTTCGCGAACCACGTCCTCGACCGAAAAGCCGTGATCTTTCTCCCGATGAATGAACTGCAGGGCTGCCGCGATGTCGATGTCGTCGACGGCCACCACGTCGCTCGAACGGCGCGTGACCACCCGCAGGGCCTCGACGAGGATGCGCTGGGGCTTGCGAATCCGCCCTTGCATCATGCCGTCGAGCAAGGCGGCGGCGCGGTAGCCCGCCGTCTTGGCGTTCAGCGCGACGCTGGAAAGCGGCGGGTCGGCCAATTCGCAGAACACTTCGTCGTTGTCGACCCCGACGACGGCGACCTCCTCCGGCACGCGCAGCCCGGCCAGGCTGCACGCTTCGAGGACTTCCCGGCCACGATCGTCGTCGCAGGCAAACAGGCCGATCGGTGTCGGCAACTGCCTGATCCATTGAGCCAGAAGCTCTTGTTCCCGTTCCCAGGTGCGATCTCGGGGCCGTTCCGGCTGTCGATAAACTTGCGGATGAAAACCACGCTCGGCCAGAAAACTGCAGAACGCCTTTTCGCGACGGCCAGACCAGGCGCCCCCTTCGACGCCGACATAGGCAAAGCGCGTCAATTGCCGATCCAACAGATGCTCGGCGGCGAACCGGGCCACTTCGGTTGCGTCCGAGCTGATGTCCGAAAACTCCCCCAGCGGATTGCCGGGCCGTAACTGCTCATCGCTCAGCCCCAAGGCGATCGTCGGCACGTTCGCGCTGAGGATCGCATCGGCGACCTGCCGGTCGGGGATACGGGCGATGATGCCCGTCCCGCCCCATTGCTTCATTTTTGGCACTGCCTGCTTGAAGTCGCCGGGAGTGATGTGGAAGCTCCACGGCCCATGCAGGCGAGAATAGCGCGCGATGCCGAGCAGAAAGTCGCGGCCGAATCCGCGTGCCGTCTCGATCAGCAGAGCTACTTTCGGGATCTCGCGCATAAATGGCTTCGGCCACGCAACTTCCTGGGCCGTTGGCGGGCGAGCGGCAACGCGCGCTAACGTTCGAGGAATACAGATCCATCCTCGACGCTCAACGCGACGCCGGTGTTCCTCGCCGCCTCTTGTAATGCCGCATCAAGCATCAGCGTGGGATCGCGGCTGACATCGAGCCTGCGCATCA